>CAZRXO010000020.1:0-15527 GCA_964604105.1 Candidatus Woesearchaeota archaeon
TGCTGTTATGATTATTTATTAAAAAAACCTAAAAACTTTTGAGGGGTGCTATATGTCTTTATCCTGAATAACATAAACTCCCTGTGAAGTCCATAAAGCTAAATTATATTCCCAAATCATTTTTTTCTGCATTATTTCTCTAAATTTTTGGAATTCTGCTTTATTTTTTAATTCAGGATTACAATAAGCAGCATAAGCTAAAGAAGCTATATCATCTCCAGTTGGAATTGCTAACCCCTTCTGCAAAAGTTCTTGCCCCACATTTCTATAATTATTTGGGCCTACTGGAGGATAGGCCAAGTTGAGTTCTTCATCATGCGGGACCATAATTCTTTGTGTTTGTTTTTCCATTTTAATTATCAGAACTCTTTTTCCCTTTTCAGTATTTTTTGGAATATGTTTTGGTATTTAAATCATTCGACCTTCTTATCAATTATCTCGAATGATCTAATTTCACATAAAGAAAGAGGATAGATTTTTTTAAGTCTTACACTTAAATCTTTTTGAAGTTTGTTTTTCATTATGTCTTCAAATACTTCTTCTGTTTTACTTGTTGAAAGATAGCTGATTAATTCTTCTTGGGCTTTTTTTCTTAATGCATTTAAAACTGCTCGTGAAACTCGTCTCCGTGTTACTAATAAAAATTTTATTTGAACATCATTGTCTTTTGTTTTTGTTTTAAAAGAACCTTCTGCATAGTCTGTTCCTTTTCTTACCATTCTTTTTAAGAAGATAGACATTAATTGAATTTCTATTGGGGTGGAAGTTGCTTTCTCGCCTTTGACTTTTACTTTTGCATTGAGTAAAATATTTTTTCCTCGGAGGATTCTTGTTAAATCATATTTAATTATTCTTCCTTCAAGTTCTTTTATTTCTGTTGCAAGTAATTGCGTTGTTTTGTGGATAATTGGAATTTCCACGTCGAAAAATCTTTTTTTCTTTTTTGCGATTGCCATTTTATAAATACCTCCTAGGCGTATCTTTCCCCTTTTGTAATTGGAGTTCGGTTTCGAGTATTTTTTCTAAGATTTTCTGGGTTTGTTCAGGTATTTTTTGAGCACATACAATAAATTTTATTTGGAAGTTTTTTGGTTCTGGTTCATATAAAATATCTATTTGGTTTCCTGCCCCACGAATAAGGCATGTACTATAATCGCTATGTTTATTAATTTTATTCAGTGTTGAAATTCTGAGGAACCTATTCAGAATAAAACTGTATACTTTTGGATGATTAATAAACCTACTAAAGAGTTGATCGTCCAGGCTTTTTTTGGATTTTAATGTATATATTTTCATTTTAGTTTTGTAATTGTTTCCCCATTCTTATACCTTTTTTTTGGTATTTAGATTTTTTGCATTCTTTACAGGTATACATGATGTTTGTTTTTTTAGTTGTTTTTGTTTTTCTTTTGTGTTTTGTTTGAGCTGGTTTTGAACCCCATTTCCCGAGATTCCCGATTCCTCTTCCAAGACCTCTTAACTTTGCTCTGATTCTTCCACCACCACGAGTCATAACCCCTCTTTGAAAACCTGTTCCGACTAATTTTATTTTTTGTTCTGTTTTTTTATTGCAATAGGGACAATATCTGTTTGTGCTTTTTGGGATTTTCATAATTTGATGAGAAAAAGTTAGTTTTTAAGTCTTACTCTCAAAATGGCTCTGTAGAAAGTTTTGGTTTTTCAAATTTTTTAGGAATAAAAATTCCCTCTAAAATTTAAGTTTCACTTTGTTTAACTTGAAGACCCAACTCGCGACTTCGCACGCGTTATTCTAAATTTTAATTTCTCGCTACCACTAAATCACTCGCCCTCATTTTTGATATAGAATTTCCAAGAGATAGTTATTCCTAAAAAATTTATTTACTTTTTACAGAGCCTCTCAAACCATTTTTACTTTTTATAAAAATACTATTTTCCATAAATCCAATGATAAGGGTCGCAACCACCTGCTCGAAGGAATTTTTCAAATGTAACTCCGTCTTTTATGCTTATTTCTCTTACAGGAGTTGTTCGTGGTTTTCCCCATTCTCTTCCGAGATAATTTTCTTGATATCTTCGAATATCATCTTCATCAATATATTTTATGCCGAGAGATTCTAATGACCTTAAAATATCTCTTTTTGTCCCCTTTTTTCTTGAATCAAGATATGGTGCGATATCTATTAATTTTGTGTCGTCGCCATCTTTGAATATTTCCATTGCACTTTCTGGAGAAAAGAAAAGTTTTGAAAAGAGTTTTGAGTTTGTGTTCGGACGAATAATTATTGGATTATCTGTTGTAAGTCCATAATAAGTTTTTTCAGTTATATTTCCGACATAAACTTCTTGTTGGTGGTCGTATTTTGGGTTGTGATATTGTTCTGGATAAGTTTGAATTCCATCATATTCAAAAGTAGTTTTTAGAGCATTTGTAAGTGTTGTTCCTGCAAATCTTGGGTTAATTCTTTTTATTACACTATTCCATGCCTTTTCCATACCTGGTTTTTCTTTGAATTTTGATTTTGTATATAGTTCAAAAATTTTTGATAATCCAACCATTCCAAATGCAAGTGTTTTACTTGTTTGAGTTTCTACTAAAATTCCTGCTAAATAACTTGCAGATATTCCAAATATAGTTTCTTGGTCTTCATATTTTGTTACATTCTCTTTAATGTAATCAAATGTTTTACTAAATGAAGATTTATCAAATCCAAAATTTATCATCGCTAAAAGTATGTTTGATTGATAATGTAAATCTCTGTAATCGCATTCTGTTTTTATTTGTTCAAGGGATTTTGTTGTTTTTAAACATAAGGCCATGTCCCCTGTGCTGTAGATTTGATGAATTGAAGTTTTTGCTTGGTTTATTATTCCTTCTGCAGCATCTCTGCTCATTCTTCCATGTTTTAAAGCAATTCCTTCTTGCTGTGCAAAAAGATTTGTTGGAGAAGAAAGTACAACTGGAATAGAAACTCCCAAGGAAAATAATTCTCTTCTTGTTATATTCATTTAATTATACTGTTCGGAAGGTTTAAAAAAATAATGGGGTTCTATTTATTGGGTCCTGTAGTCCAATGGTTAAGATGTTTCCTTGACTTGGAAGTGATCGCAGTTCGATTCTGCGCAGGACCATTTGGTTTAAGAAATATTTAAATAAGCGGTTTTCTTAGATATTTTATGAAAAGAGGGGAAAGAGATTATTATGTTAAAACAAGAGGAGTGAATATTTTTATACTTCTTGCTTATTTGATTTTAGGTGCTTATTTTATTAATTTTCCATTTAATTTTTTCCAGATTCCAGAGATTGTAACGCAATTTAATTCATGGATAATTCTTGCTGGCGGGGTGTTTATGTTGTTTGGTGCGATTCATTATTTCAAAGCTTCTAAGAATTAGTTTCTTACATTCTTAATAGTAAGTAAAATTTAAATTTTATCCTTCTCAATAAGATTTAAATATGTATTTTCCGTTGCTATTTTATGTTTGTAAAAGAGGTTAATATTCGTGGGCAGGTTACTATTTTTATAATAATCGCGGTGCTGATTGTGGCAGGGGTTGCAGGTTATTTTTTGCTTAGGGATAAAATTGTTGCACAACAAATTCCAGAAACCTTGGAACCGATTTATTTAAGTTTTTTATTGTGCTTAGAAGATTCAACTTATAATGGAATTGAAATTATGGAAACTCAAGCAGGTTATATTGATGTTCCTGAATTTGAGCCCGGTTCTACTTATATGCCGTTTTCAAATCAATTAGATTTTTTAGGAAATGCAGTTCCTTATTGGTATTATGTTTCGGGGAATAATGTTCAAAAAGAACAAGTGCCTTCTAAAAAAGATATGGAAGAAGATTTATCTGCTTTTATCGAGGAACAAATTGTAAATTGTAACTTGAAAGATTATTCTGAACAAGGTTATAGAATAATTATGGGGGAGCCAAAAGTGAAGACAAGTATTCAAAATGATTTTGTTGAAGTTAATTTGAATATGGATTTGAATTTGAAAGGTGTTGAAGACACTGTTATTGTGGGTTCTCATGATATTAAAGTTGAATCTAAACTCGGAGATTTATATGGTTCTGCAAGAGAAATTTATGATAAGGAACAAGAAGAATTATTCTTGGAGAATTATGCTGTAGATACTCTGAGAACTTATGCTCCTGTCGACGGTGTGGAGATAACTTGTGCTCCGAAAGTTTGGGTAATTAATGAAGTTTTTGAAGAGCTTCAAAAAGCAATTGAATCAAATACTCTTGCATTAAAAGCGAGTAGTGGAGATTATGATTTACAAAATAAGGAAGATAAATATTTTATTGTTGATGTTGGAATTTCTCAAAATGTGAGATTTCTTAATTCAAGAAATTGGCCTTATAGTTATGAAGTTTTACCTGATGACGGAGATGTTTTAATTGGAGACCCTGTGGGAAATCAGCAAGGATTGGGAATGATGGGTTTTTGTTATGTTCCTTATCATTTTATTTACAATGTGAAGTATCCAGTTTTAATTCAGATTGAAGATGACATGGAGAGATTTCAATTTCCCGTCGCTGTTGTTGTTCAAGGAAATAAACCAAGAGAACCAATTGCAAGTGCAGAAGCTTCTAACTTTGAATTAACTGATTTATGTAAATATAAAAATGCACCAGTGATTGTGAATGTTTATGATAATCAATTGAATGTCGTTGATGCAGATATTTCTTATGAGTGTTTTGGAATGCAATGTTTTGCTGGAAAGACAGACTCGGGAATTTTAAAAACGGAGTTTCCTCAATGTGTAAATGGTTTTGTTGTTGCAAAAGCAGAAGGATATGAAACTGCAAGATATGTTTATTCTTCGACAGATGAAGGAAGTGTAGATGTTATTATGAATAAACTCTATGAAACAAATGTTGACTTAAAATTAAACGGCATGAGTTATAGTAAAGATGCAATTATTAATTTTGTTTCAGAGGGAAATTCCAAGACAGTTATTTATCCTGGGCAAAGAACTGTTGAACTCAGCGAGGGAGATTATGAAATTGAGGTTTATATTTATGATTCATCAACTTTAAAATTAGAAGCAGTTAATACTCAAAAATGTATTGAGGTTCCCCAATCTGGTATTGGAGGATTTTTTGGTTTAACTAAGGAGGAATGTTATGATTTAGAAATGCCTGAGCAAATTATTTCAAATGCATTGGCTGGGGGAGGAAAACAAAGTTATTATATTTTAGAAAGTGAATTGCAAAATGCTAATTCAATTGGAATTAGTGCAGAGAAACTTCCAACACCTTCGACAATTGAGCAATTGCAAGATAATTATTTATTATTTGAAAGTAAAAAATTGGGAGTGGATTTTATATGAAAGTTAATTCAACAAAAAATTTATTAAAATCTTTTTTTATTTTTGGAATGATTTTTTTAATTGGAGTTTTTTTAATTAGTTTTGCTTCAGCGACTTTGAGTTCAAGTCCACAATATACTATTCCTGGAAGTTCGTCTGTTTTTTTATCTGGGCAAGGTGCAGAGATTAATCCGAGATTTCAGCCAGGTTTTACTCAAGAAATGTGTGAGGCGGGGCAGGACTTTTTAATTCAGATTCCGCCATTTGGTTGTGAGCCTGCGATTGTGAGAAGTGATTTGCTTGAAGAGCAAAATGTTCCTGTGTTCTGCCAGTTGTCAGCGACGAAGATTAATCCCTTGATTGATGTTGAAGCAATAAATTATATTTCTTTTAAGGGTGCACCCCCCGAAGGAGTTTCGGGAATTGCATTTCATCCTGCGCGGTCTGCTGTGAAGCCGAGCAGTAGAACTTTGATTAATTCTCCCACATTGAATAATATTGGTTATGCAGTTGTTGTTTTAGAACAAATTCCTAATGAATCGGCGATGCCTGATTGGGTCGAGGGAGAGATGACCGCATACATAAAATATGATATTGAAAATGCATTTGGAATTGGGCAGGCGAATTATTATTTGCCTTTATTAACAAATGATGAATGGGCAAGAAGTTACAAGCAATATGGTTTTTGGAATGGTAAGGGTTATTTGAGAGTTGAAGATGTTGATGAGAATAATGCGAGAATTGGAATTTATGCTGATGAGACTCAAAAAATTTCAACAGTAACTTTGAAAAGGGGTGAGACTTCAAGAGCTATTTCACTTCTGGGTTTTTATTGCCTTGCAGGATTAAAATTAAGATTAGATGGTTTGACTGACCCCGACGAGAGAGCGAGATTTAATATTGATGGAAATGTTGTTGAGATTGCAGATGGTGAAAAGTTTTTGAATAATGCTTGTGTTGTTTTAGGCTTAAACAAATACGGACTTGTAGAATCTGTTGATGTTTCTTGCAGAACCGACGATAAAACAGAAAGTTTCACTTTGGCGATTAGTCCTAAGATAACTTTGTCTATTGATGGAAATCCTGGAAATTATGTTGTTGGGGATGAATTATTTTCCGTAGATAAAAATATGAAAGTTTATTTAGGTTATATTGGAACAGATAAAAATGAAATTCCTTTTATTATTCCTGTTAGTAGTGATGCAAAAACCTCTGAAGAATTTAAAGAATCTTTTGCATTTGAACAATTTGCAAGAGAGGTGGATGCATATAAGTATAGGTCTGGGAATGTTCCATTTGATTTTATTAAAGATAAGCTTGTGGAAAAGTCAAAGGCATTAATTCATTTTGGGACTTATGCTGGTGGTGGAGAAACTTCGGGGAAGTGGATTTATATTGAGAATAAAGAAAGTTATGTGAGTAATAAAGCGAGTGGAAAAGGAACTATAGATTATTTAAAGATGAGTTTTGAATTTAGTAAAACTGTTCTTTTTGGTCCATTAGCAATTATTATGAAAGCAAAGGATTTTATTGGTGGCGAGAGTTTAAGTGCAGAAGCATTTTATGATAAATATGTTTTATACAAGGGAAGAACCATTAAATTTTTGAGTTTTACAACTCCTGGAAATTTAGAATTTTCAAGTTCCCAATTTAAAGAAAACTTTGATAATGCAATTAAGGATTATAATACTGTTGCAAGGGATTTTCCTAATGAGGGTGATGAGTTGAATAATTATGCAGAGCAAGCTTTGGTTAAAGCAATTAGATTATCTGCAAGCACAGAACAGAAAACCACTTTAGTTGAGTTGTGTTCAGAGTTTCGAGAGAAGTTCCCTAACTCTGAGGAGAGATTAACAGAATGTGATGATAAAGAAAGATTATCTAGTTCAGAGATTTCATCTCAAAATGTTTTAATTGGTGGGGAAAGTAAATTAATTAGTTTTGAAGGAATTTATGAGCCAAGTGCTGACGAGTATAGTGCGAGTATTTATATTTCTGGAAAAGATGATAAAGATGGAGAATTAGGTTCAAAGGTTTTAATGAAAGATACTCCTGTTACTCTTCTTGATTTAGATACTATAACTTTGCAAAGATTAGATGAGGAGAATATTGAAGTTAAATTTAATGTTGATGCTACAACTAAAGAAAATTGGTTGGAGGCTACAGGAACAACATATACTATTAAGAAAAATCAAGATTTTGGACCTATTGGGGAAAGAGGATATATGTTAAGGATTGAAGAAATAAAACTTCAACAGCAAGTTAAAATTAGTGTGATTCCTGAAATTCAAAATGCAGGAACAGAGGCGAACTTTAGTTTTAAGATTGGAATAGAGAAAAGAGCAATTCAATTATCTCCTGAAAAAACTAAACAGAGAATTAAAGATTTAGAAGGAATGATTGAAAGTTGGAAAAAGATTAATGAGAATTTGGGTAATGTTGTGAGTGTTATGAAAGGTGGTTGCTTTGCTGTGAGTGGTCTTTTGACTGTTAAGAATTTTTTAGGTAATCTTGGTGGAAAACCTTTTGCTCGACAAGAAGTAATGCAAGGGACAAACGGATGGATAGATAGATGTACTAAAGAAGTTCAGGAAAAGAAATTTGTTTCTGTTGATGCTTGTTTATTGCATTATAACGACGACATTGAGAAAGATGTAAATCTTGTGAATAGTTTTACTCAAGCACAAAATGATAATCCAATTACAGAAGAAACTATTAAGGATTCACAAAGAGCAGAAGAAGTGAAAGCAAAATTAGAAAAATGTGATGCAAGTCTTTTGACTCCTGATTTAGAAAGTGCATTGAGTTCTTCTGGATTAGAAAAAGGTGCGATTACTTTGACTAAATTAAGAGACTTGGAAAGATTTGTGGATATGGCTTGTTCGGATGGATTAAGTGAGAGTGTTCAAAAAGCAGCGAAGAGCAGGATGGAGGGTGCTGTAAAGAATATAAAGAAAGAAGCAAAAGATTTAGATGTTCAAAGTTCTTTTTTAGAAGAGGCTAAGAAAAATAATTTAGATGGTATTGATGTTTCTTGGGATGTGGATAATGAAGCAATTAAAGGAACTTACAATGGTTGGGTTTTAACTGGGGATAAAATTAATTGTGGGGGTTGTTCATATTTTTCTTCTGATAAAAAATATAATTTAAAAGTTCAAGGATATGGAACTGAGAAATATCTTTTTGTATTGGATTCGGGAGAGGGAGTAACTTATGGTGTTACGAAAGTTTTTAAATTTGATAGTTTCCAAGAGGGAGGAATAAAAATCTCTGAGTTTAAGGACCAATCAATTTCTCGTAAGTTTAGTTATACAAAATACGATTCTAATTCTTATAAAACAAAAATAGATGCGATTGATAAAAAAGTTAAATATTTTGAAACAGAACCTTATCGTGGTTTTCCTGCACAAGTTCCGTTTGATACAAGCGAAGGATGGTATGCAAAGATGCAACAGACTGTTCCTGCTTTTGGTGGGATTCGAGCTTATGATGATTCAGGAAGACTTGTTAGTTTTGAAATATGTAATGTTATGGAAGATGGTAGAATTTCGTCTGGTGATTATGGCGACGATGTTTGCATGAAGTTTAATCCTGGAACAGGAAAGATTGCTGCGCCATTCCCTGATTTGGACGAGGCTAAAACTGGTAAGTTAGTGAATAAGGCTGTTAGTGCTGTGCAAGATGCAGAGAAAGCTTATAATAAAGATGTTTATGGAAAACAAATCAGTATACTTGGGGAGAAGATTGTTGTTGATAAAACTCCTGCTGCGAATGTTCCTGAGTTTCAATGTCAGAATTTTATGTCGCCAAAAGATTGCAATCTTATGTTTAATGTTTGTGACCCTGTGATTTGTCCGTCGAGCAGATGTAATCTCGGAGGAAATTATTATGTTAGTAATGTTGTGCAGTCTGGAATTATCGGAAGCATTGCATTGTGTTTGCCGAATATAAGAGAGAAGATTATTGTGCCTGTTTGTTTGACGGGCATTCATGCTGGAATCGACGGTGTGATTTCAATTATGGAATCTTCGAAACAATGTTTAGAAGAAAATTTAGAATCTGGTGAGATGACAGGTATTTGTGATGAGATGACAAGTATTTACATGTGTGAAATGTTTTGGAGACAAGCGCAACCTTTTGCAAAGTGGGGGATTCCAAAATTACTTGAAGTGATTACTGGGCAAGGTGCTCGTGGTGGAGGAGAATATATGGATGTGCAAAGTGCGTGGGAAAATGCAGAGAATGGAATAACTTATATGACACAATATTATGGGGCTGATGCATTTAAAGCATTTAAGTTGCGGGCTTCTGATAAAATTGGAAGTGCAGCGTGTCAGAGTTTTATTTCTGCTCGTTATCCTTCTTCTATTGATTTTTTTGATAGTTTGCTTGAGCCAGATTCACCGACGCAGTTCCATGCATGGTTTGAAGAAAATGTAATGACAACAGCGACAGTGCCTCCGACTTCGCATTACAAAGTATTTTATCATTTGTTTGCTGGAAAAGATGCAGGTGTTTATTATACTGTTTATTTGAGGTCGCCTGAATCTGGAGGAATTTATAATGATAATCCAACTGTTCCTGTTCCTGATTCAACAGGTTATATTCCTGTTGGGGATTTTGTTTCAGAGACAAAAGATTTTACAGCACCGTCGGGGTATAAGGAATTATGTATTAAAGTAAATGAACAATTAGAGTGCGGGTTTAAGGGCGTTGATACTTCGTTTGCTGTTAATTATGCGAGTGATATGTATTTAGCGGAACAATCTAAACAACAAGTTACTAAAACTTCTGAATGTGAAAGTGGGACTTCAAGTGCGTGGAGTTTGTTGAATCCAAATGTTCAGGAGGGTGTTGATGAAGTTATTAATCCCGAGTTGAGCAATTATGGAATTATTCGTGTTTGTTCTACAGATGATCCTGGAAAAGCTACTGATGGTAATTATCAAGGAGAGGATGCACGATGGAGAGATGTTGGTTATTGTGATTCAGAAGAAATGAGATGTTGGTTAGATACAAATAGTGTGAAGGACCAGATTAATGCAAAAGATTTAGAAGAAGGTGTTTTAGAAGAGACTACTGCAAACTTTTTGGCGCGGTTGGAAGCAAGCGGGGAAGTTATAACTAAGGGAAGTTTTGATGAATTAAAAAGTAAAATAGACGGGCTTGATAGTCCGGGGATTATTAGTTTATTGACTAATGAATTAATTGGAAAAATTTTCTTGACAAAAGATAAAGCATGGGCTTTCTCGGCGAGAGGAGATGCTTATGGAAAGTTGGCTCAATTATATTTTAATGAATTGAAGGCAGAAGCTCCTGCTGGGGGAGATGTTGTGAGTATGAATATTGATGAAACAAAAGGTGGGATTTTGGATAAAGCTTTAAGTTTAGTAAAAGGTGATACAAGGAAAAAGATTTTGAAAGCTGTTGAAGAATTGGATGGCACAGATTCAAGAAGAGCTACAATTGGAGGACCTGTTCAAGATTATGATTGTGATAAGAAAACTGGAGCAGGATGTGGAATTTGTTGTTGGGATGCAGTTATTCATGTATATAATGAGGCAGGTGTGAAAAATAGCGGGTGGGTTTATAGTATTAAACAAGGAGAAAGTTTTGAGTTAAAAGATTCTACAGGAAAAGAATATACTTGGGAAGTTCCTTTTTCTACTAAAGAAAATATTGGAGATAAAATTAGGCAAGTTAATTTATTGCCTGGGGATATTTTATCAATTGCATATAATCAGAGAAGTTTAAATGATGTTGGAAACTTTGGACCTCATAATGTTATTTTTATTGGATGGGTTGATGAACCCAATAGGATAGCTAAACTTTTTGATTGGAATGCGCCTGGGAAAGAGTTTGGTTATTTTGATTATGATTTATCTGACGACAGACATTTGGTTTATAATGTTGCTGAGCCAATTGGAGGTTCGTCGTCGGGTGATTCAAGTTCTTCGTCGGAAAGTTCAGGAAGTTGTGGGGTGGTGGTAGATAATGAGAAAATGTTTTTGAAAACAGGGCCATGTATTTCTGAAGAGTCAATAAAGAAAATTTTGCAAGAAGCTGGTTCGCCTGTGGCAGATAATGCTGGTGCTTTTTATGATCTTGGAAAAAAATATGGCATTGATCCGACTATTGCTCTCGCTTTTTTCAAGGTAGAATCTAATTTTGGAAAATCTATTGGATGTAATGATCCTTCAATTTCAAAAAATCCTGGAAATATTAAAATTGATTCTGCAAAATTGAGATGTACTGAGACTTATTTTAATAGTGGATCGGAATGTACTTCTGATACTATTGAGGATTTAGAAAAAAGGGGTTTTTGTAAGTTTAATTCTTGGGAAGAAGGTATTGAGGCTTGGTATAAAACAATGACTATGTCTCCTTATATTTCCGACGGAAAAGAAGATGTTGATTCTTTATTTCCTACTTATTCTCCTGCTTCAGGATATTCTAAGAAAGTGAGAGATTTGGTTAATGATTGGAGAAGGGAGTATGGTGTGAAATTAGATGATGGTTTTAAAGAATGTGGAGATTGCGGATGGCTGAATTGTGATAAGGAAGTATGTTCTTCAATTGGAAAACAAATAGGGAAAAATTGTGTTTATGATATAAAATGGATAAATGAATGTGTTGAAAGTGCAACAAATAAAGAGCAGGAAACTGAATTGATGAATTGGATAAATTCTAAAGATAGTAAAATAACTTTAGCTAATTATGATAAAGATGAAATAAGTGCAATGTGGTCAGCAGTTCAAAATAAAGATTGTGATAGATGTGGGGAGGGAGGTTTAAATATTTGTGATGAATATGAATGTGCTTTAATCACTTCTGTTTTTGATCACTTGGGAATTGGCGAATGTAAGCCAGATAAAAGATGGCATCCAATGAAATGTCTTAATTTGAAGAGGGCTTCAGGTTCTCCGTCGGCAAATCCTGCAGATTCTGGAAGTTTGGATTTAAATAAATGCAAAAAAATTCCACAAGTTACTTCTAATACTATTAGGGCTAATGTGGGTAGTTGGTATGGGTCTACTCAATCAGAAATTCAAGGTAAGCTAGAAACAATAAATTTCTTTGGGGTTAATTTACAAATTCATGAGAAGGTGGCTCCTGCATTAGAATGTGCTATTGCAGAAATAAAAAATTCTTGTGAAAATTATAATGTTATAGAAAAAGATACAATGTCTTTTGAATGGAGAAAGAGTGTTGGAAAGTGTGGAGAATCTTCTTCTTTGATGAGTTTTCATTCTTATGGAATTTCTTTTGATATAAACCAAGATGATAATCCTTATTGTGTGCTTTGTAATGAAGAAGTAACTTCTTGTTATGGTCAAGAAGGATGTAGTAAAGATCCTGGAGCTTCTGCAGATTGGGAACAAAGATGTAAGGCGCAATCTGTTAATGGGCAAGTACCCCGTATTAAAGATATTCCAGATTGTTGGATAAATGTGTTTAAGAAATATGGATTTGATTGGGGTGGCGATTGGGGTTCATTAAAAGATCCGCAGCATTTTGAATGGCATGGTAATCCTCTTGCTGAGGTGAATCAATGGATGTATGAATAAAATTAAAATGGTAAAAGATTTAATTAGAATAATAAAAAGAAAAATAAAAAAACCAAAAGATGTGAAAGAAGCGCATTCTGTTGTGGATCATCTTAATCAGCGAGGGGTTTATGTTGAATTGCTTGTTAATAAATTTCCTCATTATGAGCAAGGGCATGGGGCAGAGCCGTATAGAACTGATATTCAGAATTTAGAACTTGAGGAAAAATCTGGGGGAGCAATTCGTGCAAAAGGAACTTATGCTTATACTCTTCAACGAGGAGCACGAGGAGATTTTGGACAATGGAAACCAGGCAAAACTCAATATGTTGATTTTGATATGACTTTACCGTCGAGAAAAAGACAAGTAGGAATGTGGGATAAAACTGGGAAGAGAATATTTTTAATTTTTTCTATTGTTGGTTTACTTATCGGTGCTTCTCTTGTAGGATTTAATTTAACTGGAAATGTCGTCGGTAATTTAAGTGGTGGAGAATTTAATTGGGCAGGAATTAGTTTAATTGCTTTGGGTTTTGCAGGAGTGTTGGCTTATTTTAAATTATAAAAGAAAATTCTTAATTATTTAGAAGATGTTTTTTCTAATGATTTTTTCTTGTATTTTACAGGATCTAATAATAATCCTCTATAAAATTCTTCAGGATTTGCAAATGTAATGGTTGTTCCTCTTTCTTGAATATTTTTTGTTTCTCCCATTACCCAAAAGTTTAATTTATCTAAACATGTGAGTTCATCACCAACAGCATTTACAATTGTTGTGTTTTCTCCTTCTAGTTCGGGATCAACAGGTATTGCAAAGTATCTTATACCTTCTATATCAATATGGGGTATTTGGGGAATTCCATTTTCTCTCCAGATATAAAAAATATTCTTTTTCATTTGTTCCTTTGTTGGAGGTGTTTTTAAAATTGGAACTATTACTCTTTCAACAGGTTGTTTTACTAAAGCATAAATTACATCTCCATTAAGTTGTTGACCTTCTGGTCTGTTATCATAGAATTCATATCCTGCAGGAATTATTGTCTGCCCTAAATATTCTCCAGGTTTTATATTAAATGCTTTTTCAATATCATAAGTTCCGTCGACATTTCTTAATAAAAATTGATGTCCTTGAATTGTCTGAAAATCTTTTCCTAAATGAGGCAAAGTTGTTGTTCCTGTTTGAACATTTGTAACCATTTGTCCCAGGTGTGTTGGAGCCTTCGCTGCACAACCTGCTGTAAACAATAATAAAGGCAATCCCGTTAGAATTAAATTTCTTCGATTTATTTTAGCCATAGTATAGGAGGTTTTTTGTTATTTATAAGAATTATTGTGATTGAATTATTATGATTCTGGAATTAAATTAATGCAGGTGTAAGGATTTGTGGGTTTACTTTTTGGTGCTTTTCTTTTGGGAGCAAGTTTCTAATGTTTTAACTGTTGATGTAATTAAAAAATATAAACCTTATAATTCTTGGAGTGATGAAAATAGAGAAAAGAAGATTGCAGAAATAAAAGATTATGTTGATAAAGTTTTAGAAAATAAGGCAAAATATTCTTAATCCCCAACCCGAATAACATCACCAGCATAAATTTTACGAACATCAGTTATCTTTGGATAATTCAAATCAACTAATTTCCCCATTGATGTGTTGAATTTTAAAGCGAGTTGGGAAAGGGTGTCACCTGTTTGAATTTGATAATAATTGTTTGCTTTGATATCGTGTTTGGCACTTGTGTTTGAGAAATCTCTTAGCTGTTGTTGTGAAACAGCTTCAAGAGTGAAGACCGGTGTATTGAGAATTATTAAACCTGTGCAAGGATTTTTGGAAACTCGGACTTTATTTTCCTCTGCACGAGTCATGTAAAATGGAAGTGCTTTTACAGGGTTTTTTCCTCGGAGTTGGTGTAGCATTCCTGCTTCTCCTTCCCATTTGTGATCTCCACCTTCAAAGGGTTCAAAATATTTTTCTTCATTTAATTTTCTTGCAATTTTTATAAAATAAAATTCTTTTCCTGCAATTCCTAATGCTTTGTCTTCGAGTTCTTCACGAGCATCTTGATATTTTACTTTTTTGAAGGTCATTGATTCTTTTTCAGGGTCGCAATCTTGAGTTGGTTTTCCATTCCAAGATAATACATTTGAAATTATTCTTGGGGCATACATTGTTTCAAAATGCAGTTTTGCTTTGAGTGTTTTCTCTTCGCTGTTATTCCTTGAATCTACTGGTGGGATTCTTGAATCAGATGTTTCTCTGGTAATTGTTCCTCCCTGAATTGTTTGGACTTCTCTTGCTGGAGCAAATACCATGATGCTTTGGTTTTGGACTGGAACTTCTTTTGCAATATATTGCATTCCATCACGCAGAATTACGTGGTAGATATCTAAATCTTGATTGTATTCAGCAACATTTTCGTTGAACTCTGTAATGTGGGGGGGTGTGAAATTTTTTGTACAGCCAGCTGAAAAAGTTATTTGAGAAGTCAATAAAATTGCTCCAAGGGTTTGTGCAAAATTTCTTCGATTTAATTCTGTCATTGTTTAAAATATTCTTTGAGGTTTATAAGAATTATTGTGGTTGATTCTAAAGTTTTTTATACTAATAATTAATCTTATTTCTATGCAGGTGTGCCGGAGCGGTCAAACGGGTCAGGTTTAGGACCTGATAGCTTATGCTTA
>CAZRXO010000021.1:0-15496 GCA_964604105.1 Candidatus Woesearchaeota archaeon
ATTAGAATTGATAGATTTTTCGGTTAAGCCGAAAAATTAAATTGGGGTGCTATATGCCCTGTTCAAAAACCAGAAGAATTAGTTGCAGGAATCCCTTTAATCGAAAAAGCAGGAGGAGCAGTAATCACATACGATGGAAAACGAGCAGGAGACCTTCCTTATGATTTTAATAGAAAATATCAAATCATCGCAGCAGCAACATCCGAACTCGCACAAGAGATAAGAAAAAAATTATTTTTCTAAAACAACAAATATTAAAACCCCAAAGAATATTTATTCCTATGGTAACAAACGAACAAGTAAATAAAGTAAAAAAGTTAGTTAAACCAATCTATGACCAAGTTGAATGTTGGGTTCATTCATGGCCCCATGCGGAAAGAGTTTCTAATTATGCAAAACAATTAGCAAAATTAGAAAATATAAATCAAAACATCTGCCTCGTCGCAGCATACTGTCATGACCTCGGAAGACTCGACAAAGAAAAAAGAAAACAAGAAGAGAATCAAGAATTTCCTCATGCATTACTTTCAATAGAACCAACAGTAAAAATTCTTCAACAAGTAGGCATCTCTGGACCAGACTTTGCAAAAATCATTGAAGCCATTGCAATTCATTCGTGTAAAATTTATTCTGGAAAAAACGAAGTTGCAAAAATATTACAAGATGCAGATAAAATGAACGGTTTTGATGGTTATGGGATTTTAGGGTGTGTAAGATATTTTGGTGGGGTAGATTATATTGACCCAAAAGAAATAATTGCAAATCGAAAAGACAATGAAAAGATGAAACAAATGTGTACAGAAACCTTGAAGAATTTAGAAGGAGAGGAATTAGTTAAAACACTAAATGGTTTAGATTATCTTATAGAATGGTGGGACATGTTTCACTTTGAAAAATCATCTCATTCAATGATGAAAAAACATTTTAAGTTTCTAAAAAAATCAAGAGACCTCCTCGCCAACAGACAAAAACATTAAACCACTTACCCAAACTATATATTCCTACTACAACAATCTTTAAAAGAAAACACCCAATTTATTCTATAGGTGACAAAAAGTGATTGATATAAAACAAAAGCAAAAAGAGTGGAGAGACGAAAATAAATATTGTTCATTTAATTCTTATAAAGGTTTAACTTATTATACAACACATTATCAACCAACAGCAAAATGGCTTAAAGGAGAACCAGGAGCAAAACTTCCACCACCAATTGAATTATCTCTTGACCCCGCACATATTTGTAATTTCAAATGCCAGCACTGCAATGCTCAAAGATATTTAGTAATGAATCCCGATGAAGTTCCACATGACAAAAGATTAATGACAGAAGAACATCTAAAAAGAATTATAGATTTCTGTGCAGAATGGGGCGTAAAAGCAGTTTGCCTCGGCGGTGGCGGAGAACCTCTAATGAACAGAAATATTTGGAAACTACCAGAATATATTGCAAGCAAGGGAATGCAATGCTCTTTCGCAACAAATGGAAGTTTAATCAACGAAGAAATCGCAACCCAAATGATGCACTGTCGATGGGTAGGTATTTCATTAGATGCTGGAACAAAGGAAACATTTGATTTAGTTCACGGATTTGTGAATGAAGATGAAGACATTTTTGAAAAAGTTAAAGAAACATTTTACAAAGTCCATGGATACACAAAAGACAACGAAAGAGTTTTTGAAAAAATGCGAGAAGGTTTCCAAAAAATAGCACAAGAAGAAAAACAAGAAAATAAATTATTTGAAAAAGTAATCAACGGAATAAAATTATTAGTCCAAAAGAAAAAAGAAACAGGAAGCAAAATAGATATAGCATACAAATTCCTAATTCGACCTGATAATTGGCATGATATTTACGAAGCCTGTAAACTTGCAAAAGAACTTGGAGTAAGAGATTTTCATGCCCGTCCAGCAGATTTACAAAGAAAAGATTTCAAAAGTGCAATGGAATTAAATTACAACTATGATGAAATCCATAAATTATTTGAAAAATGCCACGAACTTGGCGACGGAGAAAATTTCAGAGTCTTCACAATAATGCACAAATATGACCCAGAATTTAAAGTCCAGCACACATTCAAACATTGCACATCCTCAACATTAATGCTTCAGGCGTGCTCAGACGGAAATGTCTATGTTTGCGCAGACCACAGAATAGAACCAAGATTCAAATTAACAAGCCACTTTCCAGACCCAAGACAAATATTAGAAGTCTGGGGTTCAGAAAAACACAGAGAAATTCTAAAAAGTATTAATGTTGACCACGAATGTGGACGATGCACTTACGGCGAATACGCTCGACAAATCGAAGAACTTTGTATTGCTGAAAAAGAAGAAGATCCAATGTGTGTTAATTTTCCTTAAACACCATAACTCCCCTACATAAATCTTTAAAAAATACTTTAATTTTCAAATAAAATGAAAATTATGTTACTCTATCCGTCGTGGACAGGAGAATATGGAAACATTGCACACTTCGCAAAAAAAGCAGGCAAGTGGCCCCCATTGAATTTAGCTTATCTTGCAGCAATAGCTGAAAGAGACGGCCACGAAGTCCAAATTATCGACGGAGAAGCAGAAGAAATTTCCTTAGATGAAATAGTAAAAAGAACCAAAGAATTCAACCCGAATGTAATTGGAATAACAGCAACAACTCCTTTTTATCATATTTGCGTTGAATTAGGAAACAAACTAAAACAAGAAATGCCCAGCACACCAATCTGCATCGGAGGAGCACACATCACAGTTCTAAAAGAAGAAGCATTTAATGATTGTTTTGATGTAGCATTTATCGGAGAAGCAGAAATATCCTGGGCACAATTTTTAGACAGAATAGAAAGAAATCAAAGTATTGAAGAAATAAAAGGTTTAATGTACAGAAGTAATGGACAAATAAAATACACCGGCCAAGCAATTCCCCTCCAGAATGTTGACTCACTTCCTTTTCCTTCAAGGCATTTAATAAATCCCGAACTTTACAATCTTGGAACAATGCAAGGAATCAAAAAATTCACAACAATAATGACCATGCGAGGTTGCCCCTTTGATTGCATTTTCTGCAGCACAAAAGTTTTTGGAAAAGACACAAGAAGAAGATCTCCAGAAAAAGTTATTCAAGAAATAAAAGAATGTAAGGAAAAATATGGCACTGAACACTTCATGTTTCTCGACGATACACTCACTTTAAACCGACAACACACTATAGATATTTGCGAACTCCTCATAAAAGAGAAATTAGGAATAACTTGGGAAGGAAGTACAAGAGCAAATTTAGTCGACGAGGAACTTGTAAAAAAAATGGCGCAAGCAGGATTAATCAGACTTTCATTTGGACTTGAATCTGCAAACGAAAACATAAGAAAACTTATGAAAAAAAGAGTTCCTTTAGAAAGTTATATTGAAGCAAATAAATTAACTAATAAATATGGGATAGAAACACTAAATTCTTGCATGATCGGACTTCCGGGCGAAACCGTAGAAACAGTAAGAGAAACTTTAAAATTCTTAAGAGAAAACAAAGAGATTAAACAAGCCAACATTAGTATTGCTGTCCCCTACCCCGGAACAGAACTTTACAATATGGCAAAAGCAGGAGAAAACAAATTAAAATTAATTGTAAAGGATTTTTCAAAGTTTAGGAGATATAATGTTGCAACAATGCAAGTTGGAGACCTAAGTCCCGACGATTTGGTTAACCTCCAAAACCAGGCCTTCGCAAGCATATATATGTTCAGCCCAGAAAGATGGGAACCGATGATTGCAAAATCTGGATTACAGGGTGCGCAAATAACAGTAAATAGACTAATGAAATGTATTGACAACGGAGAAACAAAACTTCTCACAGACAAACAATTAGGTGTAGGAAAAATTAAATCTGTTTAAAATATACCAAATTTAAAGTCTTAATTTTATTTTTTAATACAGCCCAAAGATACCCAAACAAAAAGAGCCTTCCAAATAATCCTTAAAAAATTATACTAAAATATCTTCTTCCAAAAAGCTCTAAAAATTTCCAAATCATTTCTATCAAAAGACCTTGTCAAGAAAATCAAAGCAAAATATAAAAGAAAAAAGAAGGCCCCTAAAAGAACAAGACTAAAAATATTTATAGAAATGAATGATTTCAAAATTAATAATATTCCTGTAGGAATAATTGAAATTAACAAAATCCTCAACATTTTCCTTCTTAACGGAACAATCTTAACAGAAGATTTAACCTCAATAAACAAAACAAGAGCCATTCCAATATTTACAAAAGTCGTCGACGCTGCAGCGCCATTTATTCCAAATAAAGGGACCAAAAGAATATTTAAAACTAAATTCAAAATAGAAAACACCACCAAATTAATAAGAATAATCTTAGACTTTCCAGCCATTAAAATTAAATTCACTAATAATAAATTTAAGCTAGTAAAAATTCCACTAATACAAAGTATCCTTAAGGCCATTGTTGCAGATATAAACTCCGAACCAAATAAAAGATTAATAACTGCCCCTGGAAAAAGAAATAAAATTATAAAAAGCGGCAAGTTAATAATAAAAATCCATTTCGCACTTTGTTTACTTAGTTCTTTAATAACCTCTAAATTTCCCCGAGAATATTCTTTAGTTATTAAGGGTAAAAATAATTGTCGAAATAATTCCGGAGCAACCCCCATTAAAGCAGCGATAGGAAAGGCGGCATTATAAAAACCCACTGAAGAAACATCCATAAAATAAGCTATAGAAAAAGAATCAATCCATGAAAAAATTAAAGTAATAACTCCTAAAAATAAAATTGGCCAAGAATAGGAAACAAATTCTTTCTTTATTTGTTTTTTTTCTTCTTTACTTAAATCATAGCCCAAGAATATTTGGGGAAGTTTATATCTACATAAAAAATAAGCAACTACAAACATTGAAAAAATTCCTAAGAAATAAGAAAAAGCAATAGCATTTGTAGTCCACCCTAAAAAGACAAAAAGTCCTAAAAATGCCACCTTTATAACATTTTGAAGAATATTAAACACAAATGAAAATTCAGAAATTTTCTCATAAGCTCGAAGGAATGCCAAAAAAATATTTGCAAAAATAAATACTGGAATTAAAAAACTAAATATCTTCAAAAAAATAATTAATTCTGCATTATGAAAAAAAGTTACTGAAATAAAATCAGAAAGAAAAAATAAAATAAGTCCTGCTATAATCCCCGAAATAGTTAAAATAAGTAAAGAGGTTCTATATAAAAATCTTATTTTATTTTTTCCTTTTTTACCTCGATAAAAAGAAACATATCTCACAAGACCCTCTGAAAATCCAAAAGAAGCAAGAGCAACTATTGCAGAAAGAATCATAATTCCAAGTGTAAAAAGCCCATAAACCTCTGGCCCATAATATCTTGCAATAATTATTTTATAAACATAAGTAAAAACCTTCGATAAAAAAAGACCGAAAAAAACTACGACAGAGGATTTTGCCAACAACTTTAACCCCTTACTTATCTCCTGATTCTGTTTAGAGTTCATTTTGAATATAATATATTTTACCATCTTAATCTTTTTAAACTAATTCTTTCTTAAAAAAACAATGGGAAAAAAAGTTCTAATCACAGGAGCAGGAGGATTAATTGGCTCCGAAGCTTGTAAATTTTTCCTCGAAAAAGGCTTTAGAGTTATAGGAATAGATAATAATTTACGAAGATATTTTTTTGGAGAAAAAGGAGACACAACTGGAAATCTAAAATTTCTGTACAAAGAGCATCCCCAATTCAAAAACTATTCCTTTGATTTAAGAAACAGAGAAAAAGTTTTAAAATTCTTCAGGAAAATTGGGCCTTTTGAATTGATAATCCACACTGCGGCACAACCCTCCCACGATTGGGCAGCAAAAGAACCATTCACAGATTTTGATGTAAATGCAAATTCCACACTAAATCTTTTAGAAGCATTTAGATTATCTTCCCAAAAAGGAACTTTTATTTTTACTTCTACAAATAAAGTTTATGGGGATAATCCAAACGATATTCCCTTAAAAGAATTAGACAAAAGATTTGAATATGATTTAAATAAAAAATTCAAGAGACCAGAACTAAAAATAGGGGTTACAAAAAAAGGAATAAATGAAAACCTAAGTTTAGATAATTGCAAACATAGTTTATTCGGTGCGAGTAAAGTTGCGGCAGATATTCTTTGCCAAGAATATGGAAAATACTTTAATTTAAATATCGGTGTTTTCAGAGGGGGTTGTCTAACCGGGCCCCAACATTCTGCAGTTGAGCTTCACGGATATTTAACTTACATAGTGGAATGTGCAATAACCGGAAAACATTATTCTATTTTTGGATACAAGGGAAAACAAGTAAGAGACCAAATACACAGCCATGATGTGGTGAATGCATTATACCACTTCTATAAAAATCCAAAAAAAGGCGAAGCATATAATCTTGGGGGATGCAAAGAAA
Source organism: Candidatus Woesearchaeota archaeon (assembly GCA_964604105.1). Lineage (GTDB taxonomy): Archaea > Nanobdellota > Nanobdellia > Pacearchaeales > GW2011-AR1 > CAYZVU01. Next base: position 6,437 of record CAZRXO010000021.1, read on the forward strand.
ACTCAATCTCTATTTTAGAAACAATTGATATCCTTGAAAAAGATTTTAATTTAAAATTAAATTACACTCTCAGCAAAGAAAACAGAATCGGAGACCATATATGTTATTATTCCGATATGTCTAAATTTTGCGCGCACTATCCAAACTGGAAAATAACTAAGAATATCTCCCAGATAATCAAAGAAATAATTGATAAAAAAAATGAATAAAAAAGATTATTTATCTCTTGCAATTTTCTCAATCTGTCTTTTGGCCTTTGTAAGCATTGCAAATAAAATTTGGTTTCATGATACTGCAGAGTATATCACTATTGCAAAAAACCTTGCAGGAATAAATAATCTAAATGTTTATGTTACTCACTCTATCCTCTACCCTTCGATTATCTCGTTATTCTTAAAAATTTCTCAAGGTTTTACCACAATAAAAATAATTAACATCTTCTGGCTCATTTTAATTGCATTAACATTTTTAATAATAAAAAACAAAAAAGCATTCATTTTATTTACTTTCGCCCCGATAGTTTGGTATACAAGTTTACAAACAACACCAATTCTTCCTGCGAGCCTATTTTTCTTTTGGAGTTATCTCTTCTTAAAAAAAGAAAAATTACTCTTAGCTGGTTTCTTCTTGGGCCTTTCAATTGCACTTTATGACGCAATGATATTTATTACATTTTTCTTTATTCTCGCCTTTTTCTGGAATAATAAATTTTCTAATCTTGTAAAGTTTTTGATTGCAGCCGCCGTAGGATTTTTCCCAAAGATGATAGTAGATTATTATTATTTTAGAACTCCCCTTTTCACATCGATAAAATATGCAGGAACAATGTTCATCGGAGGAGCAGACAAATTATATTTTCTAAAAAATCCTATTTTATTAATAATGATTTTAATTATCTCTCCTCTACTTTTCAAGATGTACAAAATAAATTTTAAGGAATACAAAAAAGAATTATCCTTCATTATAATGGCCAGTTTGTTTTTATGGATGTCGAAAGATTTAATAAAATATTTCCTGCTAATAACTCCTTTGATTATTTTTTTATTAAGTAAAGTAATTTCAGATAAAGACCTTAAATGGAACTCACTAATATCTATAATCTTAATAATTATTTTAACATTCAATTTTTTCGGAGCAACGCAAGACATCGCAATAGAAAAAGACTTGAATAAAATTGTTGAAGAATTTAAACCAAGTTATATTATTTCAGAACAATACAATGCAAATAATCTTGCAATGTTCTATTGGAAAGAAACGCCAAAATTCGTCTGGTATAACGATTTTATTGCGCAAGAACAAGGAACAACAAAATTAAGAGAATATTCATTTAATTTGAATAAAAACCAAAAGATTAATTCAAGAGAACTTTTAATATTTTCTGGTTCATTCAATAAATACGAAAATCAAACATACAACAATTATATTTTTGTCGCACGGAAAGAAAACAGCCTCGACAATCACGAGAAAATTAAATGTTATGATGCTTTATGTGTTTACAAATAACAAAAAATTTATTTCTAAAAATAAAAAACTAAACTCTCTTAATCAAAACCCGCCAAAAAACTTTCAAATAACTCGGCCCTAATTTGATAACTTTAAAATCAGATGCCCCATGAGCACGTTCAATCCAAGAAACAGGAACTTCCTTAATTTTATATTTTTTAACATAAGGAAACAAACCCGTCTCTGCATTAATTGCAAAATGTTCACTTTCCCACCTAATACTCTCTACAACTTCTTTCCGCATTAATTTAAAATTATTTGTTAAATCGTGATGTTTAATATTCAAGATATGCCATACTAAAAAATGATAACCTCTATTTGCAAATTTCTTCAACGGCGGATAATTTTTCAAAACCCCTCCAGGAATATACCTTGAACCAACGACAACATCCCAACCTTGTTCCGCTTGATTAATAAGCCTTCTCACCTCAGGAACATTTCGAATAAAATCAGAATCCATTGTAAGAACATGTGTCGCTTTTTTATCAACATTTCTAAAACCTTCTTTAATGGTTCTTCCAACCCCATTTGGAGGAGAACGATTAATTAATTTAATTTTCTTATTTTTCTTAATCAAATTCCTAACAACTTCTCGAGTATCATCAGTACTATTGTCATTAACAACAATCACCTCTAAAATTTCTTTATTATAACTTTTCAAAAGAGCCGGCACTAAAATCTTGAGATTATCTGCCTCATTCTTCGCCGCCAAAACAACAGATATTTTTAAACTCATTTCATAAAAATGAATTTCTCATTTATAAGAATTTATATTCAGAAAAATAATCAACTCTCAATCTTTTTAACCATATCTGAAAATGCCGGTCTTGTAATCAATACACCAGCAGTAATTCCAATAATTGTTGTAATCGCGAATCCCTTCAACAAACCCGCACCCGCCCACATTAAAGGAAGTAAAGCAACAAGCGCAGTAAAATAAGCCCCCATAATAATCGCAAAAGCCCTCTTCAATCTTTGCTTTAAACTTAAAACATTTGTTTGCCGCGCTTCATCAAGAATAATAATCTGCTGGTCAATTCCAGTACCAATTGTCGCTAAAATACCTGCTATCGACGGCAAATCCAAATTCCAATCAATAAATGAAGCAATTCCCAAAATAATAATTATCTCTGAAATACTTGTAATCAATAATGCAATTGATGACTTAAATCTTTTATATCTAAAGAAAATAATAACAGCAACAACAAAAAGTGCAGCAGCTGCAGCAAGCAAAATTGAATTAAGAAATTCTTTACCAAGAACCGGAGAAATAGTATCTAACTTAACAATCTCTAATTTGTAAGGCAAACTTCCTGTAACTAAAATTGTCTGCAAATGATTCATCTCTAATTTAGCATCTTCATATGCTTCCTCAGAAGATTCTCCAGATCCAGAACCAGAGATAGATATTTGAGTAGTTTCTCTTCCCTGCAAATCTTTACTAATAAATAAACTATCAACTAAATTATCGTCTAAATAAAGTTCTAATTTTTTATCTAAATATCCTGGATTTTCAATATCAATTCCTAGTTTATTTGTAACCTCTGCATGTTTTTTCGCAGCTTCTTCACTTAAAAAAACCGCAAATCTAAAAGTACAATAATAGCCTCCATCAGGATTTTGTCTTGGTGTTTCAAATCCAACTTGCTGGCCCGATCGCACAACAGAAGTAATACCTTGGTCCTGGCCCCCAACAAAAACAGTTTCATTTCCAATTTTAGCCTCGAACTTTCCTTGTTCTGAAATTAATTTTTCCAAATCATCTGGAGTTGCACCAGCAATTTCAATTCGAACATAATGATTCCCAGACAAATCAGAAATTGGAACAACATTCATATCTGTAATTCCATAAACATTCAAACGATTTTCAATAACCTCTGCAAGTTCAGTAGTCTCGACTGAATCTAATTCTTTTTCTGCAGCTTGCACTAAGGCTCTTGAACCCCCCGCCAAATCCAAACCGGTTTTAATATTTGTTTTTGGAATTTTTGCAACAGTTATTTCCGGGGAATGGTCTGAAAAAAATATTATTGCCTCGTCTTTAGTTTGAAAAGTAATTTTTATATTCCCCAAAGAATTATATTTTCCTTCAAGAGCTATGGAATAATCCTCTAAATTTTCTACAACCACCCCATCAATCGAAGTAATTATTTGTTCTTGCCGAAATCCAGCTTCAAATGCATCTGAATTCGCATCTACACTCGTCACTAAAACTCCTTTTTGAAAAAAACTAATTCCTCCTGAACTAACAAAAATAGAAACTAAAGATAAAATCAAAACAATTATCAAAACCCAAATTCTCCAAGTTAATTTTTTCATTCTTTCCTCCCTATAAAATAATTTGTATAAAATTTTTTCTTTGTACTCAAATCATAACTTCCAGCTTCTAATTCAACAAAATTTTCCTTAAATATTTTATCACCCAAATGCCCCATAACTGCAAAAATTCCCCCTTTCTTTAAATGTTTTTTAACTACATTCAATATACTCTTGAATTCATCTTTACTAAAATAACTCAAAGAACCTAATGCAAAGAAACTGAAAACTAAATCAAATTTTTTATTTAAATTCAATTTTCGAATATCTTTTTTGATAAATTTGCAACCCATGAGGTTTTTATTCTTTTTTGCCTTGTTTAACATTCCTTGAGAATAATCTACTAATACAGCAGGAAAAAATCCTTTTTTTGCAAGCATCTCAGTAATCAAACCCGTACCTGCACCTAAGTCAAGAACCTCCCCCTTTTTTACATATTTCATAATCTTTTTTATTAAAAAATTAGCTGCAATTACGTTTTGCCCCGCTGTCCCCTTTCCAGAATTTTTTATGATACCATCATAAATTTCAGAGAATTTATCATAAAATTTTTCCATTTCATTTGGGGTGTAATCAATTGGCAAAAATAATCCTTCAGGCAAATATGTTCTATAAAAATAAGCTTTTTGTCCATCTATTTTTCCTTTCCCAATGTTAACTTTTATGAAATTAATATCTGGAGGCAAACCTTCAACCTTAATCCAAGCAGGTCTTCCATTTTTTACTTTTTCAAATTCAAGTTTTAATTTTGTATTTTTGGCGGCAACTTTTTTATAAAACGCTCTAAGTTCCATCTTATTTCTTCCTCACAACATACCATTTTAAGATTGAAACATTTGTAATCCAAGTATTTAAAATATCAAATGCAAGACCAATCGCAAGAATTGTAAAAATCTGAGTTAAGACAACAGAAAAAGATTTTACAACAATCAAAGCAATCACCACTGCCAACAACGAAGTCAAAGTCATAGTAATTCCAGTCTTAAATGCTCCAAAAAGTCGAGAATTTAAACTCCCCTCGTGCCTTTTCAAAACCCTCGTCGTTAAAAGAATATCTGTATCTACAGAATAACCAATTAACATCAACACAGCGACAATACCTGCAGTAGACATTTTAATTCCAATTAAATCAACAAGGACCAGAGTCATAAGAATATCTGCAATAGCAGAAAGAATAACTGCTGTCGACGGAACAAAGGTTCTAAAAATAATAAAAACAACAATTGCCATAAAAACAAAAGCAACTAAAATCGCCAATAAAAGTTGTTTGTAAAAACTTTCACTCAAAGAAGAGCCTGTAAACTCAAAACTAGAATTCTCAGAATCCAATTTGTAACCCAAATATTCTTCTAAAACATTTTTTGTTAGATCCCCGTCAGACTTTGTCTCAACAATAATTGCTTTCTGTTCTCTTGTTACAAGATCATAAATTTCACGAGTGCTTATTTCTTCAAGTTTATCTACAAGAGCTAATTCTAATTGTCCAGCATCAATGTTTTCAAAAATAGTCACAGAAGTTCCACCAGTCAAAGAAATATCTTTATAAATAAAATCTCCATTTACAGAATAAAACATCCCAAGATAAATAAAACAAAATACCATCAATCCAATTGGAATTAAAAGTAACAACTTGTAATATTTATCATGAAACTTTCCAAATGATTTTTCTTTTTTTTGTTCTGTATTTTCTTCTGTCATTTTATTTTTCTATTTTAAACATTTTTCCATGTCCAGGGATTATATAATCTGCTATTTCTAAAATCTTTTTTCTACTCTCCTTATATTTTTCAAGATCATAAATAAACATTTTTTCAGGTTCCTTCTCTAAATTTGCCCAATCTTCAGAAGCAATTGCATCCCCTGCAATAACAACTTTTCCTTCAGGAGTATCAACAACAACAGAAATTCCATCAATTGCATGCCCTAAAGTTTCAATTATTTTTATATCCTTATCTATTGAATCATTTAAAATATCAAATCTCTCTAAAAACCCCTCATCTATTTTTTGAACCATTCCAGGATATTTTGAATCTCCTCGAAATCTCAGAAAAATCTTAGACTTAGAAAAAAGAGAAACATTGACAATATGATCCAAATGCAAATGAATTAAAATTACTGCATCAATATCTTCTGGATCCAAATTTTCTTCTTTTAGGGATTCAAGAAGTTTTCTCCTATTTGAAAAAGCACCAGGGTCTACAATTATATTTTTATCTCCTTTAATTAAAGTTGTAGTACAACCTATATTCATTTTAGTATCTGAAACAAACTTATGAATTCCTTCAATTAAAACTTTTATTTCTGCCATTTTATTTTTTAATATTATGCGCGGACCGGGGGTCGAACCCGGGTCAACTGGGTGGAAACCAGTTATACTAACCACTATACTATCCACGCTTAGCAGAGATAGTATTTGAAGGAATGTATATTCCGTAAGTATACTATCCACGCACATTCAATAAAGTGAATAATATGTTTTAAAGGTTTTCTATACTAAAATAAACAACGCGCCCGAACAGGATTTGAGGTTCTTGTGCCCTTTGGGTATCATCCCAGGGGAAACCTGCGAGCAGGTTTAAATCACAACGCGCCTGACAGGATTTGAACCTGCGACCCCTTCCTAACTCCTAAGAGAATAGGAGGGAAGCGCTCTATCCATACTGAGCTACAGGCGCACATAATTTTTTAAATGAAACACTGGTTTAAAAAATATGCTAGTTCAAACATTAGGAATTATCGACATCATCGCAGGCGCAATACTAATCTTAAACTGGTCAGGACACCTTCCTCAAAAAGTAATCCTTTTCATTGGGATGGTTTTAATTTTAAAATCCCTCATAGGTTTTTTCAAAGATTTTGCAAGTTGGATAGACTTCTTATCAGGATTAACATTCTTAATTTTAGCATTAATCAATGTTCCCCCATTTATCACAATCATCCTCGGAATCTTAATTATCCAAAAAGGTGTTGTTAGTTTTATTTAATCCCAAACTTTTTATACTAACAATTAATTTAATTTATACTTGCAGGTGTGCCGGAGCGGTCAAACGGGATAGACTCAAAATCTATTGGCTTTATGCCTACGAAGGTTCGAACCCTTTCACCTGCATTTATTTTTTATGCTTATCTAATTTAAGAATTCTACAAAATATTTTTTGGTTTGGAATATTTTTCCACACAGGACTATAAAAACTTTTAGAATTACTTAACCTGTTTCCCAAATTCACCCAAATCATTTTTCAATTCCTTAATAGATTTTTCAAAAATATCCTCGACACTTAATTGCCCAAAACTTTCAAGGGTTACATATAATTCTCCATTTAGAGTAATCTTAACAATTTCTGGTTTACCTTGCTTCAACCCCAACTCAATACAAGACTCACAATCATCACAACTAAAAGAATCTCTCACAACAACTTTCCCATTTTGCATTTCAAAAACTTTTTTTGGACAAATATTCACAACCCCGTTCAAACAATCTTTATCAATCTTAACATCAAAAAGATTTCTATAAAACATTAACCCCGGAGAAAACTTAGAATGCTCACTACCCTTGCCTAATTTAGTAATTGCCTTAACAACTAATTCAGAACCTTTATTCAAAAAAGTTATGGGGATATTAGGATAAATAACTTTTAATTTTCCTTGCAATTCTCCAGACATTACAAAACCCTCTTTCTTAACATTTAAAGTCAATTCTTCTCGCCCAGATTTTTTAATTGTCTTCTCCATCTTTAATGGAATAAGTCCAATTCTATGAGCAATTGTTTCGTCGTATAATGGAGAATCATTTTTAGAAATCTCAACCTCATCTATTGCAACCAAATCAATTTCATTCATATACCTTCTAATTGAATTAAGAAGACTCTCTTCAATCTCTGCAGTAAATATAATCTGGTTATCTTTTTTATTTATGAGTTTCATTTGAAATACCTCCTATTTCGGATGAATGGAAATCTGCTTGTGCCCTTTCGGGTATGATTTGCTTTCATTTTATATTTTTTTGAATTTAAATTACCTTTTAAAGTTTGCCTTTAGACTCCACAAGAATCTATTAAGAGGCTTCCTTATGGTCGTCTTCCTCGTCGCCCTCCTTTTTTCTTTGGCCCCCCTCTCGGAGATCTTGTAGTATCAAGGATATTCAAAATCTTAAACCCGTCACGAGTCAAACTTTTTACAATTGCATTCGCACCAGGCCCAGGAGCAGGATTTCCAGTTTTTGCTCTAATTCGAACATAAAGAGAAGTAACCCCAACCTCTCTCATCTTCTCAACAATTCTTTTTGAAATAAACATAGCAACAGTAGGATTTGCTTTTAATCTTGAATGTTTTGTCACCATCCCCCCAGTAACCTTTGCAATTGTTCTACCAGACATATCTGTTACATGAGCAATAGTATTATTAAAAGAAGTATAAATATTCAAAACAGCCTCTATCTCTCTTTTCTTTTTCGGCTTATCTAATTTTTTAGTTTCCACTTGTTCTTTTGTTTTTGTTTCTTCTTCAACAATCTCTTCTTCAGAACTTTCTTCTTCAGAAGTTTCTTCTTCTAAAACTTTTTTTTCTTTTTCTTTCTTATTCATTTTTATCTTCTCCAATTTCAATATTTTCTTCTTCAGAAATTTCTTCTTTAATCTTTTCTTTTTTAGGTTTATTTTTTTTCAAACTAATTTTATTTTCAAGTTCAACACCTACAATATAAGAAGGACTATCAATTACCTTTCCACCCACAAGAACTTTTTTATGGGTAATTAATTGCCTGGCACCATTCATTGTTGAAGCCAATTTTTTTCTAACCAAAATTGTTTGAAGTCTTCGCTCTAAAAAATCTTCTTTAGTTAAAGCCAAAACATCTGAAATAGAATTAACCTTTAAACCAATTTTTTTTAGTTTCATAAACAAAGTTTGTTGTTTGTCTTCATCTGCCCCAATCAGTTTCTTTGCTTTTTCCCTCATAGATTTAATTTTTGCATCAGCCTTCCAAATCTCTCTTTTATTTTTTAATCCAAAATCTTTTTTTATTCCCGCTTCTTCTGTAAGTCTCTCTTTATCAAAAGGTCTTTTTGGTCTTGAATATGTCTTATGTTTTCGTTTCATTTGAATTATTTCTTCCCTCCAACAACCTTAACTTTCTTTTTAATTCCAGAACCTTTTCTTCTATTTTTTCTAAAATTAGATTTAGTTCTCTGTCCTCTTAGGGGTAATCCAGCCACATGTCTTATACCACGATAACTTTTGATT
>CAZRXO010000022.1:0-15354 GCA_964604105.1 Candidatus Woesearchaeota archaeon
TAAAACAATTAAGAAAAATAAATGTTAAGGTAACTGTTAAACCAAAGATAACCGTTCAAAATATTGTAGCTTCAGGAACAATAAATCTTAAACTTAACCTAAACTTCTTAGCATTAGAAATGGAAAACACAGAATACGAACCAGAGCAATTTCCAGGTTTAGTTTACAAGTTGATTGAACCCAACGCAACCTTCCTTTTATTCAGCAATGGAAAACTCGTTTGCACAGGAACAAAAAACAAAAAGCAACTTGACGACAGCATCGACCAACTTTTGAAAAATGTTAAAACAGCGTCGAAGAATTATAAGAAATAGTTATTATTGAGTTTCCAAACAAAATACAGCAGTTGCCGACGGACAACTATATTTTTCTCTAAGACTTTTTGCTTGAAAAATTGGTGTCTCTTCAAAACTTAATCCTTCCGGAGAACTATCCAAAGAATAATTTCTCAAGATTGTCGAACACCATACATTATCTAATTTATTCCTATGTGTCAAACTCTTTGTAATATCTATAATTCTTTGATTTGCTCTTTTTGGAAATAACTTTGGTTCGATAGAATTAATCTTTGACAAGATATATAATAAAAAATAAGGAGATAAAAAATATTTTGAGCCTTCTTCAAAATTTTCTTTGGTTAAATAATCTGACTCTAAGACCCCCCCAAGATAATTTGTAATTCTTTTTTTTAATTGAGAATTGCAATTAGTATGAACTAAATTATAGAGAATATTCGCATTTACTTCAGGACAGATTTGGCTTGAACGATTTCGAGTATATGTTTTAATTGCTCCTTCTTTAGTCATTAATGGTAGAAAGAAATTTTTATAATCAAACTCTCTAAATTTTTTTGGAACTCTAAATCCTTTTCTCAAAGCCTTCTCAATAACTAATCGTGCCCTCGCTGTATCATCAGTATCTGTCGGGCGATAATCCTCTGGAGTAGGATGTTCTTTTAACCATCTCCAAACTATCTGGCCATCTTCTTTAACAGCCTGGCTTAAAATAAAATCAAGACCTTTTTGAATTTCATTTGGGCAATTTTTAGCATGATTATCTATCAAATATTCTAAAACAAAAGAATGAAGGTAAATACTATTAAGTTCTCTATTAGAATTTCCTTTTTTTCCAATTGTGGGAAACAATCCCCTTTCACTTTGATAATTTAATAATTTAGATAGCATTTTCTGTTAAATACTCCCGATATTTAATTTGCCATCTTTCGTTAAATTTGCCGAGGATATTCAAAGCCTCTTCAGGATTATCCAAAACTTTTCTACCTGTTTGATATAGGTCTTGAATTCTTGTTTTCAATAATTCTTCTCGAACTTTTACAATCTGCTCCAAATGTATAGTTTCATCCTGTCTATTTAACAAGGCATTATCTAAATCAAGACATAGTTTATTGATTGGTTCTTGATGTCTAATAAATTTATTATAAGCATCGTGAATTAGTTTAATTTTTGGATTAAGAAAAGAATAATCTTGCGGGAGGTAAAAGGGTCTTTGTAATTTATTTTGTTCCTTATGTTCTTTAAAATCTTGAGATCCTGGTTGAATTATTAATTTTGTGCTATAATTATGATAAGAAGGGTTTTTTAATTCATAAAGGAAATCCTGATTTTGTCTAATTTCATCCATATCTGAATTAGAAAAAAACATAATAAATCCATATTGAACTGCAGTTCCTAAATCCCGAAGGAAATGAAACATTCTTTTATTGTCCTCTATTTTTGCTGGTTTCTTTAGTTTTCTTAATCTGTCATCTGTTCCAGCTTCAAATCCAACATAAACTCTCTCTAATCCTGATTTATGCATCAATCTCCAAAAGTCTTTATCAAGTAACGGACCTCCTTCTCTAAAATCTGTAGACCTTAGAACAGATCTCCATTGTATATTGTGGTTTCCATCGATTAATTTTTGAGCTAAATTCTTGTAATGAGATTTCGCTTTAGCTAAAGGTCCAAATGCGTCGTCACAATGTGTTTCTATAGTGTTAATTCCAAAATTTGTTGATAGATATTCTATTTCTCTAAAAAGACTTTCTGAATCTCGTGTTCTCCAAGAATGATTTCTTGGACCTTCGGCGCAACAAAATGTGCAAGCAGCAGGACATCCTATTGCAGGCATTATGCTGGCAGTTTTTGTTAATTGATATGTTTCTCTATGGCGAAGAGGTAAAGGTAGATCATATAAATTCATTCTCGGCCCCCAACCCGTATCAACAATTTTACCATTTCTTCTAAATACAAGACCTTCTGTACATCCAAGATACGTATCAACAAGTAATGCTTCTACCCCGGAGACAATTGTTCCGAATGCTTCTCCTTTGAAAATAGCATCTACAAATAAATTATTTTCTAAAATCTCTTTTGCAGTATGCGAAGCGTGAGAACCTCCAAAAATTATTTTAGTTTCTGGATTTTGTTTTTTGATTTCTTTGGCCACAAGAAAATCATTTTTTATTGAAGTAAGATAAGAACTAAATCCAACAATAGAAGGGTTTGTACTTGTTATTAATCTTGTATAATCTTCTAAAGTTCTTGCTTTTCCATGAAACATTTCAAAATTAAAATCATATACTTTAGTATCAATACCTGCATTTTTTAATAGAGTCTGTAAATATAAAAGACCAACATGTTCCATTCCAAGTCGGCTATCGCTATTGATTCCTTTTTCTTTTCCAGCATCCTCTAAATTTGATGTTCTCCAAGGCAAATTCACTAATACTATATTTTCTGATGTCATTTTACTACTAAATAATGAATCCCCAAAATTAATTATAAAACTATGTTGTAACAATCCACAACAACATTTATATATTCAATTTATATTATTTTCTTATGAAAGAATTAGCAAAAAAGTTGGAAGAAATTGGTTTAAGTAGCAAGGAGTCTGAAGTGTATATCTATTTGTTAAAGCATGGCCCAATCATGGGTGGAGACTTCGCTAAAATTTTGAATATGGACAGAACACATATTTACAATCTTTTAAGAAATTTAATCAATAAAGGTTTGGCAAGTCATGTTGTAAAAAATGGGAAAACTTTTTTTCAGGCAAATTCCCCCAGAAATTTATTAAATCAAATTCAAAAAAAGAAAGAACTTATAGATAATATTCTTCCTGAATTATTAAAATTAGAAAAAGTACAATTAAAACCTTCTATTGTGAATGTTCTCGAGGGTAAAGAAGGCCTGCGGACAATTCTACGAATGATTTTAGAATCAAATGCAAAAGAGCTTTTAGTTTATGGCGGAACAGGTAAGAGTTATGATGTTTTAGAATATGAACTGCCCCATGCCGCGAAAAAAACAGGGGCATTAAATATAAAAGGGAAAATAATCACAAGCAAAAAACTTAAAGGAAAGGCCTTCACACAATTACCTAATTTTGAAATGAAATATGTCGAAGAAATAACTCCTTCTTCTACAACAATTTTCGCAAATAAAGTCGCGATTGCGGTGTTTGAAGAAAAGCCTTTTGTTATTTTAATTGAAAGCAGATCTGTTGCACAATCCTACAGAAACTATTTCAACTATCTCTGGAAACAAGCAAAAAAATAATCATCCAAACCAAATCTTCCGCACCCCCCGAACTTTCTTAATCCTTTCAATCATTCTAACAACTTCATTCAATTCTTTTGGAACAACCACAAAACTGCATCCCGCAATACCACCTTCCAAACTTTTAATCTTGGCTTCTTTTACAATAAAGCCTCCACTAATAATTGTATTCAAAATATCTGCTAAAATTCCAGAACGGTCTCGTGCCTGCACATGAATTTTCAACGGAGCATTAAATGTTTCTTTCCAAAAAACCTGAACAAATTTATCTTTAGCTCGTTGAATTTCAGGGCAATCTTTTTTATGAACTGAAAAAATTCTTTGTGTTTTCATCACCCCGACAATATCATCCTTAGGAGTTGGCGAGCAACATTTTGCCAAAATCAAATTCGCATGAGGAAATTCTTCACACAAAACAACATTTTCTAATTCTTCTTTCTCTCTGTTCTTCATCGGAATTTTTTTAGGTGCAGGCAAATTCTCATATCTTTTAAGGCCCCTCTTAATCTTACTTCTCGCCCGTCCAGAAACAACAAATTTCAACCAATCCCGTCGGGGTCTTTGAATCTTGTTTGTAATAATTTCAACAACATCACCATTATTCAATTCTTTTTGCAAACCACTAAAGATTCCATTAATTCTCCCCCCGACACTTTTATCTCCAATTTCTTGGTGAATGCTATAAGCAAAATCCAACAAACTTGCTTTCTCTGGCAATTCAATTGCTTTTCCCTTTGGGCTATAGCAAAAAATCTTATTTCCAAAAATATTCAATTTAATGTTTTTCATTAATTTAGAATCTTTACAAACCCCCGGCAAATCCAAAACATTCTTTAACCAACCAGTTTTCTTTTCAAATTCAAAATCAGAGTTTAATTTTTTATAACTCCAATGAGAAGCACTTCCTTCTTCAGAAATTTCATCCATCTCAAGAGTTCTAATTTGCACTTCAACAATCTTTTCTTTTTTAGTTTTAATCGCAGTATGCAAGGACTGATAACCATTTGGTTTTGGATTTGAGATATAATCCTTCAAACTACCCTCGAGAGGTTCATAATTCTCATGTATCAAACCCAAAACATTATAGCAATCTTTAGCACTTTTAGTAATAATTCGAATTGCAAAATGATCTCTCTGATTTTTTAAAGTTGTCCTCTGCAATTTTTTATAAATGCTATAAATCTGTTTTTCTCGTCCCTTAATTTTCAAAATATTTTTCCCTTTTAATAATTTTTTAATCTCTTCAATAAATTTCTCAACAAATATTTCTCTCTCTTGTTTGGATTCCTGTAAAAAATTTTCAAGTTCCCTATATTTTCTTGGATTGATAATTTTGAAGGCCCTGTCTTCTAATTTTTTTCTAATGAAATCAACGCCCAATCTATTTGCTAAAGGAGCATAAATTTCAAAAACTTCTCCTACAATTTGTTTTTGTCTTTCGGAGGGAAAGACAGAAATAGTTTTCAGGTTTTCTAATTTATCTGCAAGTTTTACAAAAATAATCCTGATGTCTTTTAGTGTTGTCAATAAAACCTTTCTCAAAATTTCAGCTTCTGCGCATTTTGTTTGTTCTCGAATAACCTTTAGCTGTATTTGTCCAAAAACTAAGTCTGCAACATCTTTCCCAAATTTCTCTTGAATTTCGCTCGGCACAACCTCATCTTCTAAACCATAGAGTAAACCCGCAACAACAACTTCTGGGAAAAGTTTGGCTTCAGCTAAAATTCCCCCCACCCCAAGATTGTGTTCAAAATAGCTTTCTCCAGAAAGTCTTTTCTTACCTTTCAAAATTTCTTGAGCAAAACTCATCGCTTTCTCAAATTCTCCAAGGTCCTTCTTACTATATTTCCCTCTGCAAATTTCTAAAAATTTACTTTCCATTAATGTATTAAACAAGGGCGATTTAAAGATTTTACTACCTTGAGATAATCCTAACCTTTCAAAACTACTTAGCAATTTACATAAATCTATAAAAATAGAACCGCCATGTATCTCTATGGAAGAAGCGGTGAAATCCAAAACAGAAGATTTAATGTTAGAAGCAAAAGGTTTTTTTGACTTTTACAAGAAAGACCTCGGCGCCTCATTGAGAAAAGGAAATAGTGTAATTTACTTGGATTTCTTAAAGCTAACAGAATTCTCAAATAAACTCTCAGATGAAATTCTTGCAAATCCCGAAGAATCTCTGCGAATAGTTGAGCAAGCAATAGAAGAATCAGGACTCGCTTCAAATGTAAGAATTCGACTTTACAACATGCCAGATTCCCAAAATGTTAAAATCAGAAATTTGAGGTCAAAGCATTTGAATGAGTTGATTGTAATAGAAGGAATAATCCGGCAAGCATCAGATGTAAGGCCCCAAGTTGTAAATGCGAGATTCGAATGCCCTTCATGCGGGACAGTTATTTCTGTAATGCAATTAGAAAAAAAATTCAGAGAACCATCGCGATGCTCTTGTGGAAGACGAGGCAGTTTTAAATTAATTTCAAAAGAAATGGTCGACACCCAAAGATTAGTAGTTGAAGAATCTCCAGAAGCTTTATCTGGCGGGGAACAACCAAAAAGAATGGATGTTTTTGTTAAAGAAGATTTAGTTGAACCAAAAATGGAAGAAAAAACAACACCTGGTGCAAGAGTAAAAGTAATTGGAATCTTAAAAGAAGTTCCTGTCCCACTTTCAACTGGGGGGTTGTCAACAAGATTCCAGTTAGCAACAGAAGCAAATAATTTAATTCCTTTAGAAGAAACTTTTGAAGAATTAGACATTTCCGAGGAAGATGAAATTCAAATCTTAGAACTATCTCAAGACCCAGAGGTTTTTAAAAAATTATCTCAGAGTATTAGTCCAAGTGTTTGGGGTTATGAAGAAATAAAAAAAGCATTGGTTTTACAATTATTTGGGGGCGTGAAAAAAACAAGACCAGATGGGGGAGTAAACCGTGGAGACATACATCTTTTATTAATCGGGGACCCAGGTGTTGCAAAGTCAGTTACACTTCAATTTATGGCAAACATTTCTCCAAAGGGCCGATATGTCGTCGGCAAATCCGCATCAGGTGCAGGTTTAACTGCAACAGTTGTTAGAGACGAGTTCCTAAAAGGTTGGTCCTTAGAAGCAGGTGCAATGGTTTTAGCAAATAAAGGTTTAGTTTGTATAGATGAATTAGAAAAAATGGACCCCACAGATAGAAGTGCAATGCACGAAGCGATGGAACAGCAATGTATGTTACCAGATTTTAAATTAATGTTAAGTGACGGCTCTTCAGTTAATATTGGAGAATTTGTAGACGATTTAATTAAAAAAAATAAATCAAAAGTTTATGAAGGAAAAGATTGCCAAATACTTCCTGTGGAAAAAGTAGAATTATTGTCAACTGACTTTAGTAATCATTTTCCTCTCAAGGCCTCAAGAGTTAGTAGGCATATAGCTCCAAAAGAATTTGTTAAAGTAATTCTTTCAAATGGAAGAGAAATAACAGTTACTCCCGAACATCCTTGTTGGATAACAGATAAAGGAAAAATTCAAACAACTCCTGCAGAAAGATTAAAACAAGGAATGTTTTTCCCAATCCCTTCTGAGATTAAAATAATCTCAGAGAAATATAAAAAAGAAAATGATTATCTTTGTAAAATCTTAGGATACCATCTCAGCGACGGGTGTTATGAACTAAACAGAAAGAAAAAAACTGGAATCCAATTTTGGAATAATAATGAAGATTTAATTAATGATTATAAAAATTCAATAGAAAACTATTTTAGTAAAAAATCTATTGTTGTGAAAAGAAATAAGCAGTTTGCAGTTAGAGTTATTTCTAAAAGAGTTGTCGAAGAATTTAATAAGTTAGATAAAAACTTAATGGAAAAAGGAGACAAGAAACTTATCCCAGAGAAAATTCTTAAATTGCCCAATGAAAATATAAAATATCTTTTAAGAGCACTTTACGACGGAGATGGAACAGTGACCTTTCAAGATAGAAATGGTTGCAGGATTTCCTTTGTTTCTCAAAATCGGGAATTGGAAGAACAAATGGCAGATTTATTATTGAGATTTGGGATTCAATCCTCAATCTTCAAAGATAATTCTTCAAAAGTCTGGAGATTAGATATTTCTGGACAAGAGAATTTATCCAAATTTTTATTAAATATAAGTTTTTTATCTCAACATAAACAACAAAGATTAAAAGATTATTGTGAAAAAGACAAAACTTATAGAACAATCAAAGATATAATTCCAAATTGTACAGATAAAATAAATCAAATATTTAAGGAATTAAAAATTTCAGCAAGAGCAACAGTTGGGCATTCAATAGACCTTCATGTGGAAAAACAAAGAAAATTTTTGCAGAAATTAATCCTCATCGCTGAAGGCGAATTAGAAAAGAAAAAAGACAAAATAAAATATTCTGAAATAAGAAAAGATTTGTTGGGAATAAAAAAACTTGCATTTGGTTATGCTAGATGGATGAAAATAAAGAAAGTTGAGAAGATAAAAAATAAAAATATAAAATGGGTTTATGATGTAACAATAGAACCCTTCCACACTTTTATCTCAAATGGAATGATTTTACATAATACAGTTACAATCTCAAAAGCAAATGTACAAGCTTCTTTGCGAGCAGAAACTTCTGTCCTCGCTGCAGCAAATCCAAAATTCGGAAGATTCGACCCATATCAATCAATCGCGCAACAAATTGATCTGCCCCCAACATTGATAAATCGTTTTGATATAATTTTTACTTTAAGAGATATTCCTAATAAAATAAAAGATGAAAAAATCGCATTACATGTTTTAGAAGAACACAAAACTCAAACAAGTGATATGTTAATTCCAAGAGATTTATTTAGAAAATATGTTGCCTATTCAAAACAAAGAGTAAAACCTCAAATTACCGACGAGGCTGCAGATGAAATAAAAAATTTCTATGTTAACTTAAGAAATAAGCCAGTTGCTTCTGAAAGTGCGATGCGACCAATCCCAATTTCTGCTCGACAATTACAAGCCCTAATTCGAATGGCAGAAGCTTCAGCAAAAATAAGACTGAGCAAAACAGTCACAGTTGAAGACACAAAAATTGCAATCGATTTAATGAAATATTACTTGATGCAGGTAGGTTATGATTATGAATCAAAAACTTTCGACATTGATAAAATCTCCTCAGGAATAACTTCTTCAAAGAGAAACAAGATTTTCACTGTTCGAGAAACAATAACTCTTTTAGAAGGAAGATTAGGAAAATTAATTCCTTTAGAAGAAATAGAAAAAGAACTCGAAGACAAAATGACAAAAGACGAAATTTATGAAGCAATCACAAAACTAAAATCCGCCGGAGATGTTTTTTCTCCAAAGCGAGGTTATGTTCAGAGAACTTAGAACAAACACTAAAACAAACACTAATATCACATAAAAACTTATAAAACAAAATAGATTTTAATTAAAATGCCAGAAGAACAACAATTCAAACGAAACATTGCATTCAAATATAGAATTGGAGATATTTTAATTGGAAAACCGATTTTTGAAGGAGAGAGATTTTCATTTTTAGAATTAGGAAACAAAAAAATAGTGCGAGTAAATATTGCAGGAAATATTGTAGACAAATTCGAGAGCCAAGGTGAAACAAAATATGTTTTCTTAACTTTGGACGACGGCTCAGGGCAAATGCAATTAAGGGTCTTCGGCGATGATGTTCCAAAATTCAAAGAAATTCAGCAAGGTGAAACAGTAATTGTCATCGGAGTTTTAAGACATTTCAATAATAGCCTTTATATCACGCCAGAAATAATAAGGCAACAAGACCCAAAATATCTTTTAATCAGAAAATTAGAATTACAAAAGCAACAAGCAAAATCCGCACCAACTATTCAAGATAAACAACAGGTTGTAGCAATCAAAGATAAAATATTAGAGAAAATAAAAGCAGGCGAGGCTGACGGAGGAATTGACACAGATAAAATCATCATGGATTTGAGAGAGGCTGCACCAGATGTAATTAATCAAGAAATAAAAAAACTCTTAGAAGAAGGAATTATATTTGAACCTCGACCTGGAAGACTTAGGTGGTTGGGGTAGATTCACTCTAATTTTGTAATAGTTAAACAAAGGATTTAAAAGTCTTTTCTCTTAACAAATCTCCTCGACGAACAATCTTGGCAAAGCCAGAGTGTGAGTAATCATTCGAGCGACAGCGAGCAAATTTTTAAAGATTCTTAACACACAAGTATTCACCTGTATCAGGGTTTTGATATTTTCCCATAGTTACAGTTCTTTTTTCACCAGATTCATTCACTCCCCCAATTTCAACAGTTGTAGTCTCAATTCGATAGTCAATTGTTTTATTTGTCATGATTATAATTAAAATTTCCTCTTTATAAAAATTTATATACTCTCCTTCCACAAAATAAATATGACATACGAAAAACTCCTCGAAGAAGCATACAAAAAAGTTAAGCAAGTAGAAGGAAATGGAGAAAGATTTGAAATCCCAAAAGTAGATGGACACTATGAAGGTAAAAAAACAATTATCACAAATTTCTTACAAATATCCTCGCACTTACGAAGACAACCAGAGCATTTTCAAAAGTTCTTACTTCGAGAACTCGCAGCATCAGGAAATATAGATGGCGACAGATTAATGTTAAACATAAAAGTTCCACGTGCAAAAATCGACCAAAAAATTGAGCAATATATTAAAGAATTTGTTCTTTGCAAAGAATGCGGAAAGCCTGACACAGAAATAAAAAAAGAAGACAGAATGGCATTCTTGCATTGCCTCGCCTGCGGTGCGAAACATAGTATTAGAAGTAAAATTTAACAATCTAAAACCTTAAAAAGGAAAATCCCTTCTATAAAATACAAGATTCAAAGAATCTATAATTAAATTGAGGATAAAAACAATGGTTGAAGCATATTGTGTAAAGTGTAAGAAGAAAGGGCAAAAAATGAAAGATCCCCAGATGACAAAGACTTCTCGGGGCGGTTTCATGGCTAAAGGTAAGTGCCCTGACTGCGGTTGTGGAATGTGTGCTATGATGTCAAAGGACAAAGCAGAAGCAGCTGTAAAATCTGGCGAAGCTAAAAAAGCTTACTAGATACTTTTTTAAATTATTTTTTTTACCTATTTCTATGTTTTATATAAATATAATCAAATCATATCGCGATGTTGTAGCTATCTGCGATGCAGAGCTTCTTGGAAAAAAATTCGAACAAGACAAATTCCAATTAGATGTAAAAGAAAACTTTTATAATTTTAAAGAAGGCCAGCAAGTTGACGAAAATAAGGTTAGAGAAATAATTCAAAAAATGTCTGCAGAGGATGCAACATTTAACATTGTCGGGGAAAAAGCAATTTCTCTAGCGCTTCAAGAAGGAATCATTGCTGAAGATTCAGTAAAGAAGATAGATGGTGTTCCTTATAGTTTAGTCCTCATCTAAACAATTATAAACTAGATTTTTCTAAATTTAATATGTCTGAATTCGAAGATAAAACAGAAAATCAAGAAGATTCTCCAGAAAATACTCAAACACTCGGAAGAGTAAAACTCCCTAGAGGAAGAGAAGTAATTGGAATAATTGAACAAAGACTTGGGGGAAATAAAATGCGAGTAAATTGCACAGACGGAAAATCAAGAGTATGCAGGGTCCCTGGAAGATTAAGAAGAAAATTATGGTTAAGACCAGACGATGTTGTAATCATAGAACCATGGGAGCTAGATAATGCCAAGGGTGATGTTTTATTCAAATACAGACCAATCCAAATTTCATGGTTAAGAAAACAAGGCCATCTTAAAATGAAACAGGACGAGTTTTAACAATTAATTTTTTCAAGTTCTTTAATTAATCCACTATATATCCTCTTGATTACTCTATAATCTCCGTCAATCCTTTCTTTAAGGGCTGAATTAATTTCTACATCTGGGTTTGTCTCTATTTCTAAAAGTTTTTTATATCTTTTTTCTGTTTCGTTAAATTTTGTTTTAAGATAAGAAAGAAGATTTTCGGGGGTTACTAATTTTTTATCTTCATCAACATCTTTTAATTTTCTCTGTTTTCTCCATTCCTTTGCATAGCTCTTTAAAGCCAACCCCTTCTCTTCTAGTTGAAATTCCAAAGAGTACATTTCTATGTCTCGATAAACACGATGAACCTCTCTTCCTAAATTATAAAAATCTCTATTTATTTGTTCTGGTGCTGGAGGTAATGGTTGCCAGAACATTCCAATTTCAAAGGATCTCTGTTTCAAACACTTTTGCGCCAAATCATTTACCACCTTATTCAAATAAGATGAATATTTATAAAAATTTGTATGGTCGAGTAAGTAGTTGAGATGAAATTTCTTAGATAATAAACTTTTCAGCGAACAATCTACCCTAGTGGTAGCTTGGAAGCCATCAATCTTTCGCGATAGCGAAAGTAATTTATAATCAAATATATTGTATAAAACATGATAAAACTAATAATAGACAAGCTCTCCAGAATATCAAAACTTAGGAAGAGACTAGAAGAAAAACTAAATGTTAAAATAACAAATCGAGGAAAAGAATTTTACATTGAAGGAAAACCCGAAGACGAATACATCGCGCAAAAGATTATTGAAGCACTTAACTTTGGATTCCCTTATCCTGCAGCAATCTTAATTAAAGAAGAGGATTTTATATTTGAGATAATTAACATAAAAGACCACACAAAAAGATACGACAAAGAGAGAATAAGGGGAAGAATAATCGGGAGAGGCGGAAAAACATTAAAGACACTTGCATCGCTAACAGGCTCTTTTTTTGAAATAAAAGATAATCAAGTTGCAATTATCAGCGACCCTGAAAACATGGAGCTTTCTCAACAAGCAATAATCTCATTAATCAAAGGTTCAAAAACCTCAAATGTTTACAAGGCCCTTGAGAAAAACCGGCCTAAACCAATTTGGGATTTAGGTTTGAAGGAGTAAACTTTAAATACAAAAATATTCTGAATTGATTAGGTCCTGGTAGCTTCCCAATGGGATGACCTCTCTTTCGAGGCCTCAGTTGGTTAGAATACCAAGCCACTTCGCTTAGAAGTAAAACAAGCCCAGTGTCCTGGTAGCTCAGTTGGTTAGAGCGAACGGCTGTTAACCGTTAGGTCGTAGGTTCGAGTCCTACCCGGGACGTTTTTTATGTTGACGAGAACCTCGGTTCGATGAGCAATTTCGTGGTAGTGAGAAAATAAATTAGTATAACACGTGCGAGATTGCGAACAGTCCTACCCAGGACGTTCCAACAATTTTAAATACTTATTTTTCTTGTTTTTAGAATGGATTTAATGGAATCAATTAAGTCAAGAAGAAGTGTGCAAAAATATGCGACGCAAAAACCAGATTGGAGAGATATTATCGAATGTGTCGATGCAGCACGTTATGCTCCAATGGCAGGAAATATTTTTACACCAAGATTTATTTTAATTAAAAATGAGAAGACAATAAAAAAACTAGCAGATGCAGCACAACAAGATTTTATTGAGAATGCACATTGGGTTGTTGTTGTTTGTTCAGATACAAGAAGAACATTAAATTCTTATGGACAAGAAAGAGGAGAAAGATATATTCGACAACAAGTCGGAGCTGCTATTCAAAATTTCCTTTTGAAAATTCAAGAAAAAGGTTTAGTAACTTGTTGGGTCGGGCACTTTGTCGACGATAATGTAAGAACCGCCTTGAATATTCCAGAAGGAATTTTAATAGAAGCCATGTTCCCAATAGGAATTCCTTCAAAAGCAAAAGGGCAAACACCATTAAAGCCAAGAAAAAAAGTTGACATTGACACAATGCTTTTCTTCGAGAAATATAAACAAAAAAGAATAAGTGGAATTCCTTTTCAGGAAGTTTGATTTTAAAATGTAATTATTTCTGAGGGTATATTTTAATACAATAATATTTAAAAAGTAAGAATTCACAATAAAAATA
This sequence comes from Candidatus Woesearchaeota archaeon, assembly GCA_964604105.1. GTDB lineage: Archaea > Nanobdellota > Nanobdellia > Pacearchaeales > GW2011-AR1 > CAYZVU01. Next base: position 13,499 of record CAZRXO010000022.1, read on the forward strand.
TGGTAAAAGAAGAACAAAGATGGTATTGCCCAACTTGTGAAAAACATGGTGTTGCAAACTATGAAAAAGGAGCAGCGGTATACGATGTAATAAATCTATTGGAAGATTCTCATAATGAGATCTCCCCAGAATGTACTGCAAGTAGAATGAGATTACAAGTTCTAAATGAAGATGGATTAAAAGGTCTTCCACTTGAAGAACAAGTTAAAATTCTATCTCAATTTGGATTATAATTCTTATTAACAGGTTTTCCTCTGCGAAGAAATCTGCGTTAAGCGATTTCGAAGCAATCAATTCTCGAGTGTTAGCGAGCAAACAAATATAATAAAAAAATAAAAAGAAAAAAATAAAATAAAAATTCTTTCTATCTCCAGACCTCAATTCCTAAATCTGAAATCTCTTTGGCCATTGGCATAGAATGTGATTCAACTTCTTTACCTAAGACATAAGGTGATTTTACCCCAGTCATAATTGTAATCACTCTAACTTTTCCAATAAAGTCCTTAGAAATTCTTGCACCAATAATCACCTGTGCTTCATTGCTAAGGTTCTCTGAGACAGCCCTACCTATTACATCAAACTCTTCTAACTTTAAATCAGGCCCACATGTTATATGTATTAAAGCACCGCTAGCACCAGAATAATCCACATCAAGTAGAGGATGAGTCAGTGCTTGTCTAACAGCTTCTTGCACACGGTCTGTAGCATCTGATTCGCCAATACCAATAACAGCAACTCCACCATTTCTCATAATTGTAGAAACATCTGCATAATCCAAGTTAATTAAACTCGGAAGAGTAATTGTCTCAACAATACCTTTGATCATAGTAGAAACTAATTCATTAGCAACAGCAAAAGCTTGTTCAATAGGTAATTGTCCAGCAATGTCCACAAGTCTATTATTGTCTAATACAATAGAGGTGTCTGAAACTTCTCGAAGTTCTTGCAAACCAAATTCAGCTTTGTCAATTCTTGCTTTCTCTGATTCAAAAGGCATTGTTACAACAGCAATCACAACTGCGCCTGCTTCTTTAGCAATTTGTGCAACAACTGGCGCAGCACCTGTTCCTGTTCCACCACCTAAACCAGCGAGAACAAAAACCATATCGGCATTTCCAATCGCTCTTTTCAAATCAACCAGAGCTTCTTTTGCAGCTTCTTTTCCAATTCTTGGTTTTCCCCCAGCACCTAAACCTCGAGTTAACTCTTTACCAATAAGAATTTTCTCATCAGCTTTTGTTACACTCAAATGTAAAGCATCTGTGTTTGCACCATAGACTCCAGCACCATTAATTCCTTTGTTGAAAAGCCATGTAACCATATTGCATCCACAACCACCACATCCAATAACTTTAATATTAGCTTTTCCAGCCCGAAGTTCATCAAAGTTAATACTATGTGTTGAAACATTGCTTATAGCTTCTTTTGCAAAGTCAAGTACCATATCTTTATCTCCAATTTTAATTTATTACTTTTCTACGAAAAGTTTTATATAGTTGAAATGTTTTCAACTATTACTTTAGAAAAAAGAGGAGAGGAAAACCCCTCCAAGTTATATCAACTGAATGCTATCACCTGCACAATCAATTAATATAACATAAAAATAAGTATGCTCTTCTATTTAAAGATTTTTATTCTGGGGAATAGATATTAATCTGATGAAATTTGAAAAAAAGAATAAAAATAAATTTTAGGTTTTAACCAAGAATTCTTCCGAAGAATCTAGATAAGAAATTTTTTCTTTCTGTTTCTGAATTTGTTGCTTGTGTTTGAATATTCTCCGAAGGATTTGTATTTCTACTTATAGCACCCCTCAAAAGTTTTTAGGTTCTTTTAGTAAATAATCATAACAGCAA
>CAZRXO010000023.1:0-14362 GCA_964604105.1 Candidatus Woesearchaeota archaeon
ACCATTTTTTTCTACGAATTTTATTCTTCGTAACATTTCTTCTGTTTCTGCTGTGCAATTAATTAAGTAAACTTTTTTCTCGCCTGTTTCTTTTTCTGCTTTTTTGCAAGCTTTAATTGTTAATAAAAATCTTTTCTTGAATTTGTTGAAATTTTGTGAGGTTAGGTTTTCATCGTCTTTTACAATGTCGCATCCTCCGAGCCAAGAATTATATGCGACCAGCGCATGTTCTTTTTCTGTTAGTCCGACTTTTGGTTTTACAATTGTTCCTACTAAAGGTCTTGTTTTTACTTTGAGATATTTTCTAATTCCTGGAATTCCAAATTGTGGGCCCTTGAAAGATTTTAACATTTTTTCTGGGATTTTAATATCTTCCCAACGAAGGCCTGCTGCAGATTTCATTCCATAAACATTTCCTCCGATTGAGGACACAATCTCTGGGAGATTTCCTAATTCAAATAATGCAAGAGGGTAAGCGATTCTGCATCTTAAATTTTTCTTGTCGAGGTAGAAAACTTTTGGTGCGAGTGTTTTTCCTATTCGAGGGTTCATTGTTCCTACGTCGGTCCATGTTCCAACAGAAGATTCACCTGCGACCATGCTTACAACATCTTTCCAATCATAACCTTTTGCAGGAGTTACTTTATATTGGCAAACCACGTCGGTGTTTTTTGGTTTGTATTTTAAATCTATGAATGATTTGTATTTGTAGGATTGTTTCATTTTATCACGGTCTTTTTATTATTAGTTAATTTTGGTTTAAATAATTATCGCAAATTTTTTAAAATTTTCTTTTAGTTGATTATAATCTTTGAAGTGAATTGAATGCATCCCTATCTTTCTTGGGGGTTTAACATCATCTTCCATTTTATCTCCCACCATAATTGTCTCGTGAGGTTTAATTTTGGCAATTTTTAAAATTTTTTTATATGCTTTAAGATTGGGTTTTATAGTCTTGATATCAAAAGAAAATAGAGGATAATCAATATGTTTTAATAACTTTTTTATTTCTTTATGTTTAATTGAGAAAGGGGTTGAGTTGGATATCAATCCAATTTTATATCCTTGGAGTTTTAACTTTTTTAATATAGGGATTGTATGTGAATATAAATTTGTTTTTCTCTCTGCTTTAGTTCTTATATTTTTCAGAAGATTAATATTTTTTTTAGTAGTTTCTAATCTCATATTGTGGCATAAATTTTTATATGCTTCAAACTCAGATTTCCATTTTTTTGTTTGTAAAGAGGATTCAAATATTTTTATAAATTTTTTGAGAGGTATTTTTGTATTTGTTTTCTTTAGCATTTCTTTACAAGAATTATGAGCATAATCTCCTTTTCTATATGCTAAAGTTTGCCATAGGTCGAATACAACTAGTTTAATTTTTGATTTCATGATTGGGGAAAGGAAAATTAGTATTTAAAATTTCTTGCTTCGCAAATATTGGTGGCTTCACATTCGGCTTCGCTAGAATGTTTCGCGAGGAAGAGTTGTTAGGAGGGAAAGAATTTGGGTCGTTTGTTTAACATTATAATTTTTTAATTTTAGTACCATCACCTGTATCATCAATTTGATAACCTGATTCATTAATTTTATTTCTTAATTCATCAGACTTTGCCCAGTCTTTTTCCGCTCGTGCTGTTTCTCTTTCCTCTACGAGTTTTTGAATTTCTTTTGGAATTTCAAAATTATCTTTCTCCAAAAGTTTTAGTCCGAGGACTTTATCGATTTCCTTTATTGTTTGAATTTTTCCTTTAGCATTTTTATCTCGAATTAATTTCCATAAAACTTGTAATGCATTTGGCATATCTAGGTCGTTGTTGATTGCTTCTTCAAATTCTTTAAGATAGGGTTTATTTAGGGTCTTATCCTCTTGGGTTTCTGCAATTGAGTTTTTTAATCTGAGATAGGATGTTTTGGCAGATTCAAGATTTTTTATTGAGAAGATTAATCTTTTTCTGTAGTGTGTTGTGAGGCAAAAGTATCTGTAGACTAATGGTTCAAATCCTTTTTTTTCTAATTCAGATATTGTTAAAATTCCTCCTTTGCTTTTTGACATTTTGCTATCTTTTAATGTTAGGAAGTTTCCGTGCATCCAAAATTTTACCCAGGGTTTTTTTTCAAATGCACATTCTGATTGTGCAATTTCATTTGTGTGGTGAATTGGAATATGGTCTATTCCTCCGGTGTGAATGTCGAATTGTTTTCCTAAATATTTTGAAGACATTGCAGAACATTCAATGTGCCATCCGGGAAAACCGACCCCCCAGGGAGAATCCCATTCTTGTTGTCGCTTTCCTTTTTCTTCAGAGAATTTCCATAAGGCAAAGTCGGTTTTATTCTTTTTTTCTGATTTGGCTACTCGCTTTCCTTCTTGTAATCCTTCAATATTTATTTTTGCAAGTTTTGGGTAGTCTTTGAATTTTGAAGTATCAAAATAAATTCCATCAGAAGTTTTGTAAGTGAATCCTTTTTTTTCTAAAGTTTTTATTAGATTAATTTGTTCTTGAATATGTTCTGTTGCTTTTGACCAAATTGTTGGTTCAATAATATTTAATTTTTTCAAATCTTGTTGAAAGATTTTTAGATAATAGTTTGCAATGTCTTTTGCTGTTTTACCTTCTTTTATTGCTGCTTTTTCTAATTTGTCCTCGCCGTGGTCTGCATCAGAAGTTAAATGCCCCACATCTGTAATATTCATGACATGTTTAACTTTAAATTTATTGTATTCAAGAACTCTTTTTAAAATGTCTGAGAAAATATATGTCCGCAAATTTCCAATATGTTGATACCAATAAACTGTTGGTCCACAAGAATATAATCCCACTTGCTTTGGTTTTATTGATTTAAAGATTTCTTTTTTTCTTGTTAATGTGTTGTAAAGTTTTAATGGCATGAAATAATTAGTAAGAAGAAGTTTAAAAAATTACTCTATTGTTATAAAGATTGTAGTTTGTGCATAATCTGTGATTGTTAATTTGTAAGGTATTGTACATGGGGGTGCTGTTTCAGGAATATCTAGCAATGCAAGCGCGGGTGAATCCATTGGGTCTCCTCCACCTAATGTGAAACTTCCAGAGTCAATTAATAACCAACTATTTCCTTTTTCTGTTGTGAATGATGAACCACACTTACTTGTATCAAAATTATTATCTACTTCTATAGAATATGTAAAATCTTGTGAATCTGTATCGAGGTTTTTTACAGAAAATGCAAACCCCGATGGTTTTTTATCTTTTTTTTCAATTGTTATTTGTTTTGATACAGGATATACTACTAATTTTTTTCCTTCTTCTGCAAATAATTTTTGAATTTGACCTTGAACTGCATCGTCAATTGAGTCAATTGCTGTTGTTCCTGTATCAAATATAGATTTTATTAAAACTAATCCAAGAACTAAAACTGTCATTAGTAAAACTATTGTTACAATTGTTCCAACTGACATTTCCATTGCTGCTCGTTTACTTGTGACCTTTAGGTTATTTTTCATTTTATGCTACTGGGAAAGTTCCTGCTAAACTTGATTGTGCAAAGTAAAGAGTTACAATTATTCCGACGATGAATAATATTACTCCAAGTACTATTCCAACGATGTTTAGTTTTTTTGCTGTTTTTGATAGTGCGGTGTTTTGTCGTTTTCCTTGGACAAGACCGATGATTCCAAAAACAATTGCAGCGACGGGTTGGAAAAATGCTAGCACAACACTAACAATTCCTAACATATATGCCACGAGACTTGCTTCGTATTTCACACCCTTTTTATCCATGATTAAAATAAGAAAGAATGTTTTATAAATGTTTTGTGGAATTCATAATTCAATAACTTTAAAAAAAGATTATCTCTTATTTATTCATGCGGGGCCTTAGCTCAGCGGGAGAGCACATGACTGAAGATCATGGTGTGCCGGGTTCGACTCCCGGAGGCCCCATTTATATTTAGAGTTTAATAGGAATATTTTTTTAGGATTTGTAGAAAGTTAATTATTCCTAAAAATTTTATTTACTTTCTATAATCTCTTCTTTTGTGAAACTTTTTTAGAATTAAATTTTTTAAGTAAACCTAAATCTTTTTCCTTTTCCTTCACTCATAATTTTGTTTGGATAAACTTGAACACCCTTGCTTGTAATTTCCATCTCGACGATTTGTTTTTTGAAATTGACTCCCCGCATTTTTAGGATTTCAATTGCCCCGCCTCTTTTACCTGTGCTGTAGATTACATTGTATAATGCTACAATTCCGTCGGAAAGGAAAGACACTGCTGCGCCTTCTTCTTTATAATTACTTCCGAAATGCGAGGGGGTTGAAACTTCTCGGATTAAGAAACTTGTTATATTATTATTTTCTAAGTATCTAAATAATTGTTCCATATAAATTCTGAATCTGTTTTCTTTTCCTGTGAATGCACTTGAGATGCTGGTTAATGAATCAATTACTACAAAGTCTGCTTGGAAATCTCTCGGAAAAAAGACAGGGTTCACGTCGATGAGTAGTTCTTTTTTTGCGGCGCTTAATAATGCTTCAATGCTTCTTGAAACATCAATTGCATCAAACCTTTTAACTTTTAATAGACCTTTTTTTATGTATTCTTTTGGATTAAAACCAAAATTTTCCATGTGAGAAATTAATTGTTCTTCTGGTTCTTCAAAACTCATGTATAGACATTTTTTCCCTTGTTTGCATAAATTATTTATTGCAGTTAATCCTAAAATTGTTTTTCCTGAGCCAGGTCCACCTTCGATTAAAATAGAAGCACCCTTGGGAATCCCTTGATTTTTTTCAAAATGTGAATCAAAACCAATTATTCCTGTGGAGAGATATCCATTGTGTCCTTCACCAAGATTTCTTTTTCGTTCAGTTTCTCTTTCTTGGATTTCTTTGTCTTTGCATAATTTATGAGATTTGTCTTGGAGAATTTTTTTAGAGAGAGTAACTGCCTTTATGTTTGCTTTTTCAAATTCTTTTTCTAATCGTTTGTCTAATTTTAATTCTTGTTTCATTTCTTTTGAGAAATCTTGTTTGAGAATTTTCTTTACTTTTGGGGTGTGTTCTTGCAAGGATTGTGTTTTTTCTTTTTTTGGTTTTCCCAAGCCAAATAATCGTGCAAAGAATCCTGGTTTTTTTTGTGGAGGATGAATTGTTTTTTGAGGTATTGTTGGAAGTTGTTTTGTTGGTTGTGTTTTTTGGAATTTTTTGTCGATGAGTAATTCTTTTTTCATAACTTGTGTAAGTTTTGGTTTACTTACTTTCTTAGAAACCTTTTTCTTAATCCTCTTTTTCATGGAAGTGTAATGTAATTGTTGTTTTTAAATTTTTCTTAAATTCTGGCTTTCTCTCTCTCTCTCTCTCTGTTTAGGGTGGTTTTGTGAGAAGTTTTTTAAAGTATTTTTTCTTAGATAAATTATTAATTGAGGTGTTAATAATGAAAAAAGATGAATTGATGTTGCAAAAATTATTTATTTCTAAACATAGAATTAATTTAATTTATTTTTTTCTTTTTGAGGCGAAAGAACATCATTTGAGAGAAATTTCTAAAATGCTCAATATTCCAGTTAGTGCAGTAAAAAAAGAAATAGATAATTTACTTTTATTGGGAGTTATTAAGGTTAAAGGCAAGCAATTTTCATTAAATAAAAATTGTTCTTTTGTGGAAGATTTGAAGAATCTTTTTGTTAAAACAGATTTTGCTGTTTATCCTCTGAAGAAAATATTGATATCAAACAAAATTGAGTATATTTTAATTTTTGGAAGTTTTGCAAATGCTAAAGCAAGTGGCGAGAGTGATATAGATTTATTAGTGGTTGGAGACATTAAACTTTCTGATGTTGTTAGGCAATTACAATCTGTTGAGAATAAAATTAAGAGGGAAATTAATCCTGTTGTTTGGACTCTTTCAAATTTAAGAAAAGAAAAGAAAAGTGGTTTTATTAAGGATGTTTTTAAGAAAAATATTATTATGATAAAAGGAGATGAAAATGAACTTCGACAAATTGTTAAGTGAAAATAAAATTGAAAGAGTTGAGAAAAGTGAATTTAATTTGAAGTCTTCTGAAATGGATTTGGAATTTGCAAAAAAAGGTTTGGAAACTCAAAATTATGATAGAGTTATGACTGTTGCTTATGAGGCTGTTTTAAGGGCAGGAAATAAAATTATGAATTTTTTAGGATATCGCGCAATAGGAAAAACTCATCATAAGAATGTCTTTGAATTTTTGATGGTTTTAAAAATAGATAAAGATTTGGCAAAGTATTTTGATAGAATTAGAAAAAAGAGAAATGAATTTCTTTATCGTGATGTTCAAAATATTTCTAAAGAAGAAGCAGAAGAGATAATTAAACAAGCTGAGAAATTTGTTCACAAAATTAGAACATTTGTTCACAAAATCAGAACGGGGTGTGTGAAATAAGATGGTGATGAAAAAAGAGAATTTGTCGAAGGGAAATAATAAGTCTAAAGTATTTTTTGTATTAATATTTATTTTAGGGATAATTGCATTGGTTGGCGGCTTAACTTGGCAGAATTTAAATTCAGATGATTTTAATAATGGAATTTATTATAATACAAGTTGGGGGATAAAAAATGAATAGAAAAGAGTTAAAATTTATTTTACAAAAGGGAGAAGGATTAAAAACAGAATTTAAGGAAGGAATTGGTGGAGTTGATAAAGAGATGGTGGCTTTTGCAAATTCTGAAGGCGGAAGAATATTTTTAGGTATTACAGATACCCAAGGAGGGCACGAGAACCTGCAAGCAGGTAAAAGTAAAATAAAAGATATTGAGATTACTAATAAATTGAAATCGCAAATTCAGGATATTGCAAGAAATTGCGACCCTTTAATTAAAATTAGTTTGGAAGAGTTGGATAATATTTTAATAATTAATATTGAAGAAGGAAAAGATAAGCTATATAAATGTTCTTCGGGATTTTATTTAAGACAAGGTGCAAATTCTCAAAAGATGCTAAGGAACGAAATTTTAGATTTTGCAACTGGCGAAGGAAAAATACGGTTTGACGAACAAATAAAAAATGACTTTGAATTTCCTTCTGATTTTGATGAAAAGAAATTAGATAAATATTTAAAACTTGCAAAGATAACTAAAAATCTTAATAAAGAAAAAATATTAATTAATCTTGGAGTTGCTGTTAAAGAGAAAAAGAAATTTAAATTGAATAATGCAGGGATTTTATTCTTTGCAAAGAATTCTAAGAAATTTTTTTTAACCTCAAAAGTTATATGTGTGAATTATCAAACTAATGAAAAAGTGAATATTCTTGATAAAAAGATTTTTGATGATGGGGTTATTAATAATATACAAGAAGGAGTAAACTATGTTCAAAAACATATAAATGTGGAATATGAAATCAAAAAACTTGAGAGAAAAGAGATTCCTCAATATCCTCCAGAGGCTATAAGGGAATGCATTGTTAATGCAATAATGCACCGGGATTATTTTGATAAAAGTGGAGATATTTTGATAGAGATTTTTAAAAATAAAATTATGGTTTCAAATCCTGGAGGTTTAGTAAAGTGGATGAAACCAGAAGATTTTGGAACAACAAGTAGAACAAGAAATTCCGTAGTTGCAAATCTCTTATCAAAAACAATTTATGTTGAAAAACTTGGAACAGGAATAAATAGAATAAAGAAAGCAATGAGTGATGTAAAACTTCCAAAACCGGAATTTAGATTTAATACGTCATTTTTTGTAACTTTGTATGATAAAACTTTTTTAGAAAAAGTAAGTAAAACTGGCGGATTAAGTGGCGGATTAAGTGGCGGATTAAAATTATTATTGGAGTTTATTAAAGATAACCAAGGAATACAAATAAAAGATATTTCTAGAAAATTAAATAAGCCGATAAATACTCTGGATAAACAAATAAGAACTCTTGTTAAAGAGAATTTAATTGAAAGAAGAGGAAGTAAGAAAACTGGGGGTTATTGGGCGAAATAATGAAAAATAAAAAGAGTGTGAAAAGAAAAAAAGAGAAAATGAAATTAATGAATAATAACTCGCGAGTGTTTTTTGTATTAATCTTTGTTTTTGGTTTTATTTTTTTGGTTGGAAGTGTTTCTGGTGCTGGTTGTCCTGATGTTTCTGGAACTTGGATTGTTTCTTCAAATACAGTAATAAATGAAAGTAATAATTCTGGGAATATTGTTTGCGATGAGATTACAATTAATTCGGGGGTTACTTTAACTGTGAATACAACAAATATGGATTCTTCTTTTAATTTTACTGCAACAAATATAACTGTTTTAGGAATAATTAGTGCAGATTACGCAGGAAATGCGATTTCAACAGGAACAGGCCAGGGGCAGGATGGAAGTGATGATAATGGTGCTGGTGGGGGATCTCATGGTGGAGACGCAGGTAATGGAGAAACAGGAAAAACAGGAGGAACACATTATGGTAATGTATTAACTCCAACAACTGCAGGTTCTGGTGGGGGAGCATGTGGTATAGCAAATTGCAATTCCAAAGGAGGTAGGGGCGGCGGAATAATATTCATTAATGTAACAGATACATTCAATCTAACAGGAATAATAACTGTAGATGGTGAAGAGGGCATAGGTGCTGGTTGGGACTTTGCTGGTGGAGGAGGAGCTGGAGGTTCTGTTTGGATTGATTCAGGAACATTAACTGGTTCAGGAAGTATTGGGGCTAATGGTGGTAATGGTGCTACATGGAGCAGTGATGGTGCTGGTGGTGGAGCAGGAGGAAGAGTTGCTGTTTACTACAACACAAATAATGGATTTAGTACAACATCTTCAACTGTTACAGGAGGAAGCGGAGGAACAGGGGCTCAGAATGGAGATGTAGGAACCTTGGCATTTATTGATAAAGTCAATAATAACATTTATATTGACGAAGGATTTGAAATACAAGCGAATTTAAATTATTCTAACATAACAATGAATAATGCATTGGTAAGAATGAATGGTACTTATGATTTTAATGCTACTAACATGGCATCTACAGGAACGAATTATTGGACATGTTATGATTCTTCAGATACCATTCTAATAAACATAGGGGGAACTGCAATATTTAATGGTTTCACTTTCTGTAATTGTTCTAGTTTTAATGCAACAGGTGCTAACTTAACAATTGCTTCTGATTCAATAATTAATCTTGATTATTTAGGGTATGCAATAACTGCAGGAACAGGCCAGGGGCAGGATGGAAGTGATGATAATGGTGCTGGTGGGGGATCTCATGGTGGAGACGCAGGTAATGGAGAAACAGGAAAAACAGGAGGAACACATTATGGTAATGTATTAACTCCAACAACTGCAGGCTCAGGTGGAGGAAATTGTGGTACAGCAAATTGCAATTCTAAAGGGGGTAAGGGTGGCGGAACAATATTCATCAATGCAACTGGAACATTCAATCTAACAGGAACAATCACTGTAGATGGTGAAGCAGGAGCAGCATTGTGTTGCGACTATGCCGGTGGCGGTGGTGCAGGTGGAAGTGTTTGGATTGATACTGATGTTTTAATAGGTTCAGGAAGTATTGGAGCAGTAGGTGGTGTTGGAGGAGATAGGCCGAGTGCTGATGGTGGCGGTGGAGCAGGAGGAAGAATTGCTGTTTACTTCAATGGATTTAATACAACATCTTATGGATTAATAAATATAGTTACAGGAGGCACTGGACCTGGAGATGCAATAGACGGTGGAACTGGTTCATTTATCCGTGGTGCAATCTATTCAAATTTCACTCAAGCAAGAACAACTGATTTTAATTCACAAGCAAATATAACTGGAATTTTAAATCCTTCTCTGGGGGATGCGAATGTTCAAATTAAATTTTTTGGAACAGTGAATGCAAGTTCAGCTGATTTTGATGCAAATGTTATTTCGGGAAGAGATTCTATTTTTGTAAACTCAAGTGCTTTAGATAGTTCTTTTAATGTTTCAGCGAATATAACTTTTTATGATTTAACTTTTGGGGCGGCAGCAAATACTATTATTAAAAAGGATGGGGTTAATTGTTCTGAGTGTCGCATATTAGAGTATTCTGGAAATATTTTAGTAATTAATGTCACTGGATTTAGCGAATATACTGTTGAGGCAGTGGACGAGACCGCCCCGAATGTTTCTTTAAATGCTCCTGAAGAAGGTTATAATACTTCTTCGACAACTATTGTTTTTAATTTCACGGCCATAGAAGATATGTCTGCAAATCTTAATTGTTCTTTAATGATTGATTCTGTTTTCTATGATGAAAATGCAACAACACAAAATAATACTTTAACTTCTTTAACAGCGACGGGTTTAACTAATGGAACTCATGAGTGGAATGTGACTTGTCTTGATGCTTCTTTAAATTCTAACACAACAGCTTCAAGGAATTTTTATATTGATACAACCGCACCGAATTCAAGTGGGTTGTTTTATGCTCCGAGTGTTGCAGGAGATGTGGACCCTTTTGAAGAGATTTCTTTTAATGTAAATATTTCAGATAATTGGATTGGAGTTGATACTGTAATCTTACAATATAATGATGGAACAAATTGGGCAAATGAGACAATGGTGGTTTTGGCGAGTGGGACTTACCAAGCAAATATTACTTTAATTGGAGTTAATGCAACATACACTTACAATGTTTGGGCAAATGATAGTTTTGGAAATTTCAATACAACAACAAATGCGACTTTTGTATCTGCATGGGATTGTACTTGGGTTGCAACTTCTGATTTAGGTGCAATTGCAGGATTTAATGTAAATAAATTTATTGGGAATATTACTCTAAATAATACTGGAGATGCTTCCTATGCTGTGAGTAATTGTAGTTTAGATTTTAGACTCACGCATAATTTTGATGAGGGAAGAGTTTATTTTGATAATGATTATATTAAACCTTCTTCAATTTATACTATTGCTGCTGGAGGAAGTTCAATAATTGAAGTGAATGCAACTTATTTAATTACTGTCAAGGAGGAGGGAGTTAATATTACGATTAATGAAATTCGAAGTAGGTCTCAAACATACGAAAGAAATACAACCGCAACTTTAGTAACTTTACAAGAAGGACCTTATCTTTATAAAAAAGTTTCCTCTTATCCAACAAGTGTTTACTTAACTTCCGGAAATTTTAGTTTAGAAAGTTATGTTAGAAATTTAATGGGTTCGACAACTTTTAATGAAAACAATACTGCTTACAATGTTTCAATTGCTTGGGTTTTGCCTGCAGGGACGACAAATGTTTCTGGAAATTTAAGCCAAATAATTGTGAATGTTTCTGAGAATAATTTGAATTATGATAATATTGATGTTGGATTTGAAGATTTAGAATCAATGTCAAATGGTGTGCAAAATATTACTCTCGCTGTTTCGGGTGTTAATTTAAGTGGAGATTTAATTTCACATGCAGGAAGTGTAACAAATTTGACAGAGACAATTCAAATTAATTTTTTATGTTATAATATTTCTGATGGAGTGATTGTTACAAGTTGCGGTTCTCTTGACGGAGATTATGTTGCTCCAACAACTCCTGCAGAGACAACTGGAACAACTGGGGGAAGTGGTGGGGGTGGAGGTGGTGCAGATCGTCCATCAAAAGAGATTTTACAAAATAATGAAGATTTTCAATTAATAAGGGGTGAGCAAAATAAAATTATAATTCCTTTTACAAATAAAGATTCAAATAAATCAATTACAAGTATTGATATAACTTTGAAAGGAGAGATTTCAAAGTACATGACTGTGAATCCAAGATTTTTGTATGAACTGAAAGCTGGTGAGAGCATAGATCTTGTTTTAGAGATTACTTCTCCGACTTATGTTGAAATTGGAAGACATGAGTTTGAATTAATTATCCTCGGTAAAAAAGGCTCAATAAGTTATATTGAAACTAAAAAAGTTGTTTTGGAAATTCATAAAATAAGTACAGAGAAAGCAAAAGAACTTTTGATAGAATCTGACGATTTAATTACTCAACTTGACGAGGCTGGTTTGAGCTTAGATTATTTGAGTAATCTTCTTACAGATTCAAATAATGCAATTGGGAATTTTGATTATGAGATTATTCTGGATAATTATAATATTATTTCTCAACAAGTTGGTTTTGCATTAGATGCAAAGCAAATTTTATTTGATTTAGAGAATTCAATTGCTGATGCTGAAAAAAAAGGGATTAGTATTTCTGCAACTGAAAAATTGTTTAAACTTGCTCAATTGTCGTTGGATAGAAGAGAATTTGAGGTGGCTTATAGTCGAGCAAAAGAAGCACAATCAACTTTTGCTTTTGAAGTTAAAGGCGAGCTTGGGAAAATTTCTTATTATTTGAAAAATTATCCTGGAGAGATTTCCTTGGCTGTAGTTCTTTTATTTATTTTGGGGTTTGGAGGATATAAAACCGGAAGACACCATTATTTGAAAAATAAAATTAAGAGTTTGAAAAAAGAACAGGAAATAATTTATGGTTTAATGAAGACAGTTCAAATTGATTGTTTTGATAAAAAAAAGATGAGCATGGATGAGTACAAAACTGCGATGGATGCTTATCAAGCCCAATTATCTAAAATCATTGAAAAGATAATCGAAGCAGAAAACAAGAGGGTGCATAATTTGAAATTCACGAGCGAAGATAAAAGGCTAAAGAAAGAGCGGAGTCAAATTATTGAATTGATAAAAAATTTACAGGCGAATTATCTTGAGAAAAGAAATATTGAACAAAGAGGTTATGATATTGGAATGGAGAGTTATAATCAGAGGCTTGGTGAGGTTGAGCATAGGCTCGCTGTTTTAGAGGCGAAAAAAGAATTTAAACAAAAAAAGAAATCTTTTTTTAGAATTTTCAAGAAGAAGAAACCTTTGTTGGATAAGAAAATCCGGAGTATAAAAAGAAAATGAATAACCCAAATATCATACTCAAGGGGTACAAGGCAAGTAAATTTTTAGTTAGTATATTTTTTGTTTTGATGTTTACTCAAATGTGTTTAGCTGTTAGTGACGAAGCGATAAACGCATCAAATTCTATTAAACAAGCAGAGCAAGAGGTTGTTGAAATGATTGGTAGGGAGATTCCTATTTTGAGAGCAAATGAATCTTTAGAGGAAGCTAAACAAATTTATTCTGCTCAACTTGCTCTCGAGAAAACTAAGGGAAAAGCAAAATATGATTTGGTTTTTGAGTATACTACTGAAGTGAGTTACATAAAAAGTATTTCGTTTCGGGCCCAAGACGAATTAACTGTTTTTAAAGAAATCTTTGCAAGTTCTGAAAAGGATTTCGATTCGTCCTCTATAACAAATGAGTATAATGAAATTTTGTTGTCTTTTGAAGAAGAGAGATTTGAGGAAACTATCGAATTGATTAATGAAGGTTATGATATTTTATCTGAGGTTCAGTCGAGTCAAACTGCATTGAAATCTTTTTATTCTGTTACTTCAAGATCCATTAAGGGGTTTTTTATTGACAATTGGTTAAAATTACTTGTTGGATTTTTGGTTGTATTTGTTGCTTTTTTAATTTTTCGTAAAGGAATTTCTATTTATTGGGTGAGGAGAAAAATGGATTCTTTGAAAATGCAGAGGGTTGTTTTACTTGATTTGATTAAGAAATTACAACGGAATTATTTTGATAAGAAGAGTATTTCTGAAGGGGAATATGAAACAAAGACAACTAAGTTTGAAGAAATGATTAGGGATATTGACAGGCAGATTCCTTTGTTAAAACAGGAGATGTTTAAGATTGTAAAAAATAAAACTCGTGTTAAGGAAGGGAATTTTGGAAGAATCCTTGTTAAGGCTACTGGTTTTGGTTCTGGAGTTTCAGAAATTCAGAAAGTGAAAAAGAAAGTTTCTGAAAAGAAAATGCCTATAAGGGACAAGAAGAAAGTTAATGGAGAAAAAATTGTTAAGAAGAAAAAGAAGAAGGTTGTGAAGAGAAAGAAAAAAAGAAAGTAAGTTAGGTAGGCCACCTTCTGTCGAACTTCGCAAGCGAATAGTTCGTGTTAACATTTAACTAAGCGGTTTAAAACCTTGCACTAACCGAGATGTTCGTTTCATCAAATCTTTCATTTCGCAGTTTATCGCATGAATCATAACTCCACGAAAGCTGTGTCGTTTCTGTAACAGAGCTTTGCCTCGCGACAATCAGGATTTCCCCGACGGTTTTCTGAATTTAATCAGTTAGTGGGCGGACCTTCCTCAGAACTTGAAAATCATATTTTATTTTCTGATAATTTAATATCTAAGTTCCGAAATTAACTTCCTAACTTACATAATTAGAGGGAAATTTTGGTTTAAATTACTTTCTATTTGCGAAAAATTAGTATTTGCTTCACATTCGGCTTTGCAGGCTGTCCCACATTCCAAAGAATTATTAACTAAAATAAAACTAAAATTCAAA
>CAZRXO010000024.1:0-14061 GCA_964604105.1 Candidatus Woesearchaeota archaeon
GAGCTGCAATAACTAAGAAAGCAGCATCTGCTTGTGAAGCACCAGTAATCATATTCTTAACAAAGTCTCTGTGTCCAGGAGCATCAATAATTGTGATTTGGAATTTTTGAGTCATTAATTTCTTATAGGACAAATCAATTGTAACTCCCCGCTCTCTTTCTTCTTTAATATTATCCATAACATAAGCAAATTCAAAACCTTTTTTCCCGTGCTTCTCAGCTTCTTGTCTAAGCTTTACCATTTGGTTTTCAGGAATCATACCTGCATCATACATTGTTCGTCCAACTATAGTTGATTTTCCAGCATCAACATGTCCGACGAACACAACATTCATGTTTGGTTTTTCTTTTGCCATGATTACTTATGAAAATTTTAGTTTATAAATTTTTTGGTGGGACTGTTTTGCAGGAAAATAATTTTTTGAAGATTATATTCAAGGATATACATTTTTTTAAACATCATTTTTATAAGAACTTTATGACAAGTTACTATGATTTCATGGATGAGGGATTGTATAAAAAACACCGAGAAAAAATTAAAAAAGCAGGGGGGAAATCCCTTTTGAAAGGAATATTTGAAAAAGGATTTATCTGGAGTTTACCGATAGTTTTTGCGATTACTATGTTTTTTAACACAACCAACTATTTTAAAAATTCTCCAAAAACACTCCCCCAAAGAAATGTCATTTACAAAGTTAAACAAGCCAGCGAGATTATAATTGAGAGAAACATACAAATTCAAGAGACAAGGAATTTAATTTTATTTAAACCACAAGAATTTTCTTCAAAAAGAAAAGAATTAAAATCAGAGAAAATAAAATATAATCAAGGAAAGTTTATTCAATCTAAAGCAAAACCAAAACCAGATTTAGAACTTGCAGTATTAGAAGAAGACAAAAAAGATATTTATTATACAACAAAAAAAAGAGACAACCTTACAAAAATTGTCCAAAAACATCATGGATATTTGGGTTATCATATGGAAGATTCTTTCACGACATATATAGCAGACATTAATGGAATAAATAAAAATGAAATCTCTGTCGGAGAAAAAATAGTAATACCCTCTGTAGAAGAATTTATGCAAAACACAGGTTATGATTCTTCAAGTAGAATTATTGCAATGAAACATAAAGACAGAGTTTATATTAATCACACTAACACAAAAGAAAAGAAATCTTATACCCTTGAAATACAAGGATCAAAAGAAAAGGCAATTGAATTTGAAAAAGGTCGTGTAGATTTAAAGGCGTTCAAGCAAAGATCTGGCGTCGCTGTTATAAGAGATGAATCCAGAAAAATTGTTTCAAGTTTTAGGATTTCACAAAATGAAGAACCAACATTAACAGATGAATATTTCGCAAAGAGATACGAGCATACAATAATCAATGCAGGAAATGTAGGTTGGTTATTTAATAAATATGATAGAATGAATTATGTTGAAGCTAACCTTCACAAATCCAACAAGGAATTAGAAGAAGATCTTGGTTATTCTGTACTTGCAAGTACAATAAAAACCTATAGAAAGTTTCTACAAACTGAAAAAGAAAAACAAGGCAGAGCACAAGTTATTGCAAGTAGAAAATCTCGAAGTAATTATTTTGTTAATCAAATGATTCATCCAAGAAAATGTTAAATCCCCAAAATTTATAACCTCTTTCTCTCTCTTTAATCAATGAACGAAATACTAATCCAAATTTTCCTCGGTGCTGTTCAGGGAATTGCAGAGTGGCTTCCAGCAAGTTCAAGCGGAACACTCGCACTAACAATGTCAAACTTCCTCGGTGTTACAGATATCGAAGTTCTTTTACGGAGTATTTTACTTCTTCACCTCGGAACTTTTTTCGCCGCACTAATTTACTTTCGTAAAGATGTTTGGGAATTAACAAAATCAGTTTTTCATTATAGAAAAGCCCATCCAGAAACACAAAAAATTCTAAAATTTATAATTATCTCGACAATTATTAGTGGAATTCTTGGAATAATTATTTTACTTCTCCTTGAATCATTTGAATCCAGCATGCATTTCACAGGAAAGACCATTACATTCGGAGTTGGTTTCTTATTATTAATTACAGGCATCCTCCAAATTAAAGTAAAAAATAAAGGAATCAAACAACCAGTACATTTGAAAAATAAAGACAGCATACATTTAGGAATTGCACAAGGTCTTGCTTCACTTCCAGGATTATCTCGTTCAGGGATTACTATCTCTACACTGCTACTAAAAAAATTCGACGACACAACAGCACTTCGACTTTCATTTTTAATGAGTTTACCAATTGTTCTCGTCGGAAATCTCGTCTTAAACTTCAAAGAACTTTCATTCCACAACACAGCAATTTACGGAATTCTCTCATCATTTGTCTTTGGAATTTTGACAATTCACCTATTAATGAAAATATCAAAGAAAATTAACTTTGGATATTTTGTACTTTTATTTGCAGGATTGATGATGATTAGTGCTTTAATATTCTAAGATAAGAAACTTCCAAAATCAGCTTCACCAGATTTCTCCGTCGAGAAATATATTAATCAGGAAATAAACTTAACATCGATGTTCAACTAATTTTAGAATTGTGAAAACTTTTTCTTCTTAATAAATCTTCCAGTGAAACATTTACCTAAGTGGTAAATGTGGAGCAATCATTCTCGAGCAACAGCGAGCAAATTTTAAATACCCCCATAACTTATTATTTCAAAAGAGGAAAAAATGAATTCACTAATATTAATCTTAATTGTCCTTGCATGGTTCGCCATAGGTTACTTTGTCTATTCAAAACATGTGCAGAAAAAATTAATGCCTATCAACGATAAAAACAAAACACCTGCGCACACTCACAGAAATGATATTGATTTCAAACCAGCAAAAACACCATTTCTCTTCGGCCATCACTTTGCATCAATCGCAGGAGCAGGACCAATCATCGGACCAATCCTCGCTGTATCTTATTTCGGTTGGCTTGCAGTTGTGTTGTGGATTGCAATCGGAACTTTTTTTATCGGGGCTGTCCATGATTATCTTTCACTAATGATGTCTGTAAAACACAAAGGTTTAGGAATTGCAAAAATCTCAGAAAAAATCACAGGCAAAAGAACATTCTATGTTTTCTCAGCTTTACTTTGGCTAACCCTAATGTTAATTATAACAGTGTTCTCTGTTTCAGCTGCAGACTCTTTTGTAGAAATCCCAGAATTAGTAATTCCATTTTTTGGAATAACCTTAATCGCAATTTTCCTCGGACTAGCAGTTTACAAATTCAAAAAATCAAAATTAATCTCAAGCCTCGTCGCTCTTTTACTTGTTATACTTTTTATTTACCTCGGAATTTTATTTCCAATTGCACTTCCTTTATCTGCAGCAGCCCTAAAAATATTCTGGATAACAATGCTTTTCCTCTATGCATTAATAGTTTCTCTCGTCCCTGTTTGGCTAATTCTTCAACCACGAGATTATATCAGCACATTAAACTTACTAATTTTCTTATTAGTTGGTTTAGTTTCTGTAATTATCGCACGACCAATTCTTAATGCACCTGCATTGATTCCTTTTTCACTTTCACAAATTCCAATGTGGCCAATACTTTTTATTACCATCGCGTGCGGTGCAGTTTCAGGTTTCCATGCTTTAGTCTCGTCAGGAACAACTTCAAAACAACTAAATAAAGAATCAGATGGAAGAATAATCGGTTACGGTGGAATGGTTGCCGAGGGAATTGTTGCGATATTAGTTGTAATCTTCGTCGCTGCAGGATTAAAATGGGGTGCAGACCCAGGCGGAAGTTTAAACTTTTTCCAAAACGCACTAGGAGCAAACTGGATCGTCGCATTTGGTCAAGGTTTTGCAAACATTGTAAACTCAGCATTCGCATTTATCCCAACAACATTACTAATTATCCTCGGTTCTTTAATTGTAAATATTTTCATACTTACCTCGTTAGACACTTCGACTCGTGTCGGAAGAATGATTGCCTCAGAAACTTTAATTAAAAAATCAACAATGATGAATAAATTTTTATTGACATTAGCAATACTAATTCCCGCCTACCTACTCGCAATAACAAACTCTTACACAACTCTTTGGAAAATGTTCGGAGCATCAAACCAACTCATCGCAGGTGTTGTGCTAATTGCAATTTCAGCATATCTTGTCGAACATAAAAAACCTGTAAAATACACATTAATCCCAGCAGCATTTATGGTAATCACAACAATCGCCGCGCTCCTCTACGGATTATTTTGTAGTAGCGGATATATTTATTCATTTAATCTTCCTCTGATTATTATCTCTGCAATATTAATTGTCTTCGCTGTTTTAGTTTCTGTAAAGGTTTTGTGGAAGATTTTTAGGTTGAAGAAAAAGAGAAAATGAAAAAAGAAAACAAAAAGATAAAGAAACAATTGCAAGTCAGAAAAGCTAAAGAAAAGAAAAAATTAAAACAAAATCTCACAATCTTTTTAATCTGATTTTCTCTTCTTGTTGATTGAAGTAAATTATGAATTTATCGAAGAATCCTGTTCTACCTAATATAACTGGAACATCATCTTTATCTTCTAAAACAACTTGAACAGGAATTTTGAAGTTATAACTTTCATGTCCTTTTTCTACATATACAATTATATTTGTTGCAATCACTGAAACTTCTCCACCGATTCCATTCGCTGTTTCTCTCACCCCACTTAAATCTAAATCAAGAAATTCTGCTAAACCTTTTGGAATTACAGAAATATCTGCTCCTGAATCCAATAATGCCATAACATCTATTTTCATAGGACTTCTTCCTTGAATTGTTATTGGAATATAAGGAGATTTAATTAATTCGCCATTTTTCCTTTTGATCGCTTTATATTTATAAGAAATAGTCCTTTTCTAATAAATCATAGTGCCTTCTTCAGGAACTTTTGCTAACATTAATCTTTTGTTAGGACACTTTTTTTTTGCTTCATTTAAAATTTCATTAACATTATCTCCCACAACAACAATATTCTCGTCGCAAAGAACAACCCATTTACCTTCATAGCTTTCTAAATCAAATTGTAAAAATGCATTGTAATTAGAGTCATCTTTCATAATTAACATAGAACTCCCAAGTTTTTAATGTTTTTGGTTTGGGGAATAGATAACTTCAAATCTACTACTAGAGTAGATTTTCCGTCGAAGAAATTGTAGTTAATGTAGAAAGATTTTCACAACCTTGAGACTAAGGCACAAACGAGTTAAAGTTGTTTTTGGATTAATAGATTTCTTTAGCGAAGAAACTTGACAGAGTCAGTTTCGTAGCATTTTGCCCTAAAATACTCAAAATAAAAGGGGGGTCAAATCCCTGTGGAAAGATAAAAGGAGGAGGGTTTGGTCGTTCGTTTTTACTCTGTAGAAATTTTCTTAATCTTTTATGAGGCCATTTCTTTTAATGCATCATAATATCTATTCTTATCAAACATTGTGCACATAGTTGATAGATATGCTCTTTCTTTTTTTGGAAAATAATTATGTAATGCTCTTTTAGCTTTATTTTTAAAATCCTTTACTTTCTGCTTTGCAAAGTCTATTGCTTCACTATCAATCAATGTTTTAGTAAGTTTTTCTAGTTCTTCGAGTGAAGCTTTTTCTCCAATTTGAAAAATTTTGTGCGCTAAATCTTTTTCTTTGCTAGTTCCATTATGTAGTAACCATATTGTTGGATAAGTCATCTTCCCAAGAATTATATCTCTATATGTATCTCCCTTTATTTTTTCAGCTGTTCCTGAATTAAGTCTTGGAGGAACAAAATCTGCTATATCATTCACTGCTTGAAGCCCCATACCATACTCCTTTCCAAAATCTGATAATGCAGAAATTTTAGAATTATCAGATTCATTAGCAGCAATTGCTCCCATAATTGCAATCTTTTCAAAAAAGGAAGCATTCATTTTATACATTCTATCATTGCATAAAGAAATTTGTTCATCGAAGGTTAGATTCTTAGTTTGTTGATAAGTATTTTGGAATATGTCTATCCAAGCCCCATCTACACAAACCATATTTGTGCTACGTAGTAATTCTGATATTTGAGGTTTGCCTTGATATGCTTCTTGAAGTAATCTTCCAGCCAAATCTCTTGAATAGCTATCTGCAATCCAATTTTTAAAAGCAGCATCCCCCTTGCTTATAGAATAGCCTGCTTTCCCATCAAAAACTTGATTTTTGTAATACATTGAATTAAGTAAAAGCTCACTCGCTGTTGCTAAGGGTATCCAGTTATCATCATCGCTTCCGTCGCAGATTACATACGCTTCTCTAGCAAGATGCGCCCTAGACTTAGGCAATCCCATTCTTTTGTTAGGTAGGGCCATAACTGCATTATACATGGCTTGATTCTCTTCTCTTAATGGGAGAAGAGCTTCTAGGATTGTTGCGTCAACTGCTTCCGAGGTTTCCCTCATCCTATCAAAATATTTTTGGCCATCCATTTTCTTTACTTGATAATGGTTACAAAGTAATAATAAATAAAACCTTCTACTGATTATTCCATCAAAACGCAACATTTATATATTAAAATGGTCAAATAAAGGATATGACACAAATCAAACTAGATTTAAAGGATAGAAAGATATTGTCAGCCCTAGATGTTAATTCGCACCAAACAAATTCAAGGATTGCTAAAACCGTCGGATTAAGTAAGGATGTGGTAAATTATAGAATCAAGAGATTGGAAAATTCAGGATTAATTCGAGGATATTACACACTCTTAGATTTCTCGAAGCTCGGATACTTTAGTATAAGAGTATACTTAAGGCTAGTAGATGTATCTTTAGAACAAGAGAAAAAAATAATTAGTTTTCTATTTAAAAATAAAAAAGTTTTCTTTGTTGCAGAAATAGAAGGAGAATTTAATATAGATTTTGGAATTGGAATAAAAGATATTTATGAATTTGAATCTTTTTGGACAGACTTCAAAACTAAATTTAATAAATATATAAGAAAAGAAGATATAGCAATTTTTACAAAGGCCTACCACTTTCATAGAGCTTATATTCTTGAGGATAAGATTGATAAAATTCCTCCAGAAATTTTTGGAGGAAGCAAGGAAGAAAAACATGATGAAAAAGATTTAGCAATTTTAAAATTAATAGCACAAAATGCGAGAATGCCAATAATTGAGATTTCTGAAAAATTAGATATTCCTCCCAAAACAGTCAATTTTAGAATTAAGCAACTTGAAAAGAAAAAAATAATTCAAGGCTATAGGTTTATTTTTGACCACGATGCTTTTGGTTATGAATATTATAAAGTAGACTTGAATCTGAAGGATATATCCCGGGTAAATTTATTAATTGATTATGCACAAAAAAATCCAAACATCCTATATGTTGATAAAACAATTGGGGGTAGCGACTTCGAATTTGACATAGAGGTTAAAAATAAGGTAGAATTTATGAACCTCATAAAAGACCTTCGTAAGAAATTTCCAGAAATTCGTGAATGGAAATATTTTACAATTAGTAAATATCAAAAGTTGCTTTATTTCCCAAATATTTAGAATAATTCTCTAACCCACAAAAACGACCGTTTAATTCCAGAATTACTGATTCTCACTCA
This sequence comes from Candidatus Woesearchaeota archaeon, assembly GCA_964604105.1. Lineage (GTDB taxonomy): Archaea > Nanobdellota > Nanobdellia > Pacearchaeales > GW2011-AR1 > CAYZVU01. The sequence goes on from CAZRXO010000024.1 coordinate 7,579, forward strand.
ACCCCTTTCTTTCCCGAATCCTCTTAATAACATTAGCCTCTAAACTCTTCGGAACTTTCTCAAATAATTGATCTTTCAACGACGAGCTTCCACGACCTTCTGTCGCACTTCTCAAGTCATTTGACCAACCAATCATTTCAGCAACGGGTAACTTTGCTTCAAGTTGTGCCATTGTTCCTTCTTGTTGCATATCAATCATTTGTCCTCGTTTACTGCCAACTAATTTTGTAATCGCACCTAAAAATTTATCAGGCATTTCAATTAAATGAATCTGCAATGGCTCTAATAAACCAGAGTCAGCATCAACCATAGCTTTCTTAACGCCTTCACGAACAGCAGGATAAATCTGTGCAGGACCTCGATGAATCGCATCCTCGTGCAGTTTAATATCAACTAAACTAACTTTTAATTTCATGCAAGGTTCACGAGCCAAAGGACCCTGGTCAACAACCATTTCAAAAGCATCTAAAACCATTTCAATCACTTCACCAATATGAACTTCTCCTCGGGTCTCATCAAAAAATACATTGCCTTTGTAAACATCTCGCAAGTTTCGAATATCCTCTGCATCCCAACCAAGAATTCTTAATTTCTCATCCATATCTTTATTTTTTTTCTTAATACGGCCCTCAGGAATATCCCCTGCTTTAATTGCCTTATAAATTTCATCTTCCAATGGCTGAACTTTAATAAAAAAACTATTGTGCTTATTTGGACTTCGACCTTCAAAAGCTTTTGATTCTTTTCCAACTGTTTCACGATAAACAATAATCGGCGCAGAAGTTCTAACATCTAATCCTTTTTCTGACTTAATTCTATTTTCAATAATTTCTAAATGTAATTCTCCCATACCGGACATCAAACTTTCTCCAGTCTGTTCATTAATTTCAATCTTCAATGAAGGATCTTCTTTACCAATTTGTCTAAGAACCTCAACTAATTTAGGCAAGTCAGCAGCCCGAGTAGCTTCAATAGATTTTGTAACAACAGGGTCGAACAAGTGAGTAATAGCCTCGAAAGGTTCTATCTCGTTTCTTGAAACAGTCTCACCTGTAAAAACATCTTTCAAACCAACAACACCGACGATATTCCCTGCAGAAACCTGGTCAACAACTGTTCTCTGCGCACCCTTATAAACAGAAACTTGCTGAATTCGAGTTTTTCTCTTCGCCAAATTCATATAAACTTCATCACCTTGTTTTAAAGTTCCTGAAAATAATCTACCTGCAGCAACTTCACCAGCGTGCTTATCAACAACAATTTTAATTGGAACAAAAGTTGGTTCTCCTTTTGGATCACAATTCATTAAATCTTTTCCTAAACTAGATTCAATATCCCCGTGCCAGATTTTTGGAATTCTATATTTTTGTGCATCAACTGGATTTGGATGATGCTTAACACACATTCCTAAAACAACCTCGTGAATCGGCGCTTTTTTAGCAAGCTCTTTAATATTTTCTTTTAATTTAGTATCATTTTCTTCACTATAAGCATCAATAATTTCTTTGAAGGTAATTCCTTTTTCTTTCATATAAGAAAAACTCAAACCCCAGTTATGAAATGCAGAACCAAAAGCAACAGTTCCCTCGCCAACACCGACTTTCCATTTTTCCTTATAACCCTCGGGTGCAATATTCTCAATTAAATTGTTTACATGGTCAATTGTTTTGATAAACCGAGCTTGCATTTCTTCAGGTGTTAATTTAACTTCTTTGATTAATCTATCAACTTTATTAATAAATAAAACAGGCTTAACTAATTCTTTCAAGGCTTGTCTCACAACAGTTTCTGTTTGAGGCATTACACCCTCGACAGCGCAACACAAAATAACACAACCGTCGACTGCCCGCATTGCACGAGTAACATCCCCACCAAAGTCAACATGACCTGGTGTGTCAATTAAATTAATTAAATAATCTTCACCATTAACTTTGTGAATCATAGACACCGAAGCTGAATCAATTGTAATTCCTCGTGTAGCCTCGTCTTCGTGAAAATCCAAAGCACATGCTTTACCAGCGGTTTCTGCAGACAACATTCCTGCCCCCATTAAAAGATTGTCAGAAAAAGTAGTCTTACCATGATCAATGTGTGCAGCAATAGCGATGTTTCTAATGTGGTCTTGCTGTTTCATTAATTTTGTAATTGGTGTTTCCGCCATTTGTAATATTAGATAAATTGGAAATTAGTTTAAAAAGTTTCCGTAAGAATTTTTTGTGGAGCACTTTCACTGATGTGGGTGACAGGAGTAGGACAAAAAGGTTCGACTCCTTGAATTAATTGTTTTACTCAGTTCTTATAATTATTTCTTCAAGCTTTTTTTGTGCATTTTTTATAGTTACTCTAACACTCTCATTTAAAATAATAGCATCTTTTAAAGATGCACTTCTTCTATCCATTTTTATGGAAGGATCTAATCTTTCTAAACCATAATCTATTCCATTTCTTACTATTCCTACTCTTATTTGAAAATTTTCACCCACCTGACTATCATGCGCCCATGGAGTTGTATGTCCTCTTTGAATTAGATAAACCCCTATGTTTTCTTCTGGAAAAACTATAAGCCCTGCCAAATCTCCCCCTCGTTTTGTAAGGAAGAGATCCATCATAGGATGCATATATTTCTGCCCAACCCCTTGTTTAACTAAAGTATCATATAGATTTGGGATATTTTTTACATAAAATTCTGCTTCCTCAGGAGTCATAAGCTTTCGTTCAGGCATTAGTATAAAGTCCTCTGGCTCATTGATTATCTCTCCTCGCCCTTCCACTCTAACTACTTCAGGATCCTTTCCGGGGGCAGTTATTCTTATGTTAGAACTTTCTTTGTAAATTGGCATTTTATTATTTGTTTAATTTTAACTAATAAAAGATATTATCTACCTTACTTAAATTCTTCTTTCTAATTTTTTTATATCTGTAGAAAAGTATATAAATACTAAACAATAATAAAAAATATGGCATTGACATCAATTTCACCCCAAAAAATAATTCCTCTTGATCTTTATGATAAGAAAATTCTATATCATCTAAGTAAAGACTATCGTATGTCGAGAAAGCAACTTGCAAAACAACTCAGGATTTCTCCACAACGACTGCATTACAAATTACAGAGATTAACAAAAGAGCTTATTGATCCGTTAATCTTAATTAATTATCCAGCACTTGGAATAAAAATGTATTTAATATTCCTCCCAAAATTATCCGAGGAAAGCAAGAAAGAATTAATGAAAGATCCGTCGGTAGCTTTTTTTATGCAAGCTGTCGGAACATATAGGTATGTACTTAATGTCATCACTTCTGATATTGAGGAATTTTGCAAAAGATTATTACCTGGATTTCATACAAAAGTAATTGAAGTCACAAAACAAATCCCAGATTCATATAATCCATTTCCAATAGGAAAATCTCTTGAATCTGTTAAAGAGGACAAAAAAATTAAACTTGACAAGAAAGACTTGCAAATACTTCTTCAACTTAGTAAGAATCCAGACGATTCATTGATCGGTCTAAGTAAAGTTAAAGGAATTGATAGACAAACAATTAAATCTCGAATAAAAAAAATGGAAGAAGCAAATATTATTCAGAAATTTAGATACTCGATGAATATTTCTAAGTTAGGATATCTAATTTACTTTTTGAAAATTAAGGTAACATCAGATTCACGAGAGAAGATACTAAATGAAATAAGGCAGGATAATTATTCAGGCACTGTGTTCGTAACTCATAATGGATTTATTCTTTTTTACATGCCCCCATCACATAGAGAACTTTTCAAGTTTGTAGAAAAAACTCAAGCAAGTGATTCTAATGCACGGATTGAAATAATACAGAATACAGAATATTTTAAAATAAGTCCTTCTCCGACGAATGAATTAGAAAAACTATTGAAGGAATTATAAAGTTATCCCCCTTGAACCTTTTTTTCTCATGTGGGTGACAGGACTCGAACCTGCGCAGGCACAAGGCCACAGCCTATCTTCCGAGCCCACACGAGATATTAAGTACCAAACGATACTCTCTACCACGAACTCGCTCGACTTAAGGGCTGCCCGTTTGACCAACTCCGGCACACCCACATAAATTAATTAGAGATAATTGCCTTATAAAATTTCCTAATCTGCCCTCATTTCAAAGTAGTCGGATACTTTTATAAAAGTTAAAAATCTAATAAAAAAGTAGGAAGACATTAACTTCGGTTATTGCTGAGTCTTTCGAGATTCTTCTTCCTACGCTTATATTCTCTATTAATTAAAAAATAAATCTTTTATTTCCCTTTCTTTCCGAGAACTCGCTTAGAAATCTGTTGCCCACCAAAGTGCGAAGCAAATGCAAATCCCAATGCAGTAAAAAATATTTGCCTGATTCTTGTTACTAAAGCAAATGCAAATCCCAATGCACCAGAACCTTTTAACAATGCAAACAATCCTGTCTGACTCGCCTCGTGGAAACCTAAACCAGCAGGCACAGGAACAAAATTAATCGCACCCCAAATAACAATAATAATTAAAAGTTCAGTAAGATTAGTTTCAATTCCAATTGCTAACAATAAATACTTTGCTTCGAAAACAGTTAAAACACCATACACTAAATATGTGGCACAACCCCAGAAAAATTCTTTTTTGTGTTTCCTAAAAAAATCCTCCATTTTTTTCTCAACATGAGCAACAGCCCCCTTAATTTTTCTAAATTTAGGAAACCGATAAATTTTCAGAAGTTCAAATAAATTTGTAAATGGTCCTGGACCTTTTTTCAAAGTCCAGTAATATGTCGAGGACAAAACTAAAAATCCCGCAAGCAAAGCAAGACCCAACATAATTCTAATAAAGTTCGGAACATCTAAAAATATCAACAAAGTCAAACTAATAATTCCATAAATCAAAGTCCCTGTAAATTCAATAAATTTATCCATAATCACCGCCGATGTTCCGGTCTTCATATCAATTTTATTTTCTTTATTCAACATATAAATCTTCAACGGCTCACCCCCGATTCGAACAGCTGGAGTCACATAAGACAAAGCAAATCCCGCAATACCCTGACGGAGTAAAGTCCAAAACCCAACACTTTTCTTATATGCACCGAGGACAATTTGCAATCTCCATGCCTGCGTGAAAAAAAGCAAAGTTGTAATCACAGCATACGGAATAAAATAAATCGGTTGCGAATTATAATATATTTGTCGAAGAGCATCAGGCCCAACATACCAAACAAAAAAACTAAAAATTCCAACCCCAATTAACAAAGATATAACTAGATTTAATTTTGACTTTTTCATTTTATCTATCTTCAAAATCTCCTGCATTTAATTTAACCCATTTATCACATGAATCTAAAAGTTCATTATATCTTGAAAAGAGAGAATTTCTTTTTCTATCAAAATAAGTATACAAAATGACTTCAATATTTTCTTTTTTTAATTGTTCTATTACAGGAACAAAATCTGAATCACATGCAATTAGAATAATCTTCTTTATATTTTGGAATCTTTTATCAAATCTCATTAAATCAATTACTAATAGGATATCAACACCTTTTTGATTATACTTATATTCTCCATTTATTTTTAATCTTTGGCACCTTCCTTCCCTAAATGTAGCCCATGGTTTTTTAGAAATCATCTTTTTGATTTTATCATAATCCTTTCTAAGTTTATTTTCTTGTCCAGAAGGTTTTTCAGATTGATACGGTGGGGAATAGTAGAAAAATAAATGTCTCATATTTAAATTTTCTTTTTGACAGATTTTCCTAAAAGTCTGAAGAAGCTTTTTCTTTTTTTTATCTTGTTTTTCAAAATGGTCCTTAACTAATTTAAAAAATCCATTATCTACAAAGACTAAAGTATCTTCCATCTAAAACCTCCAAGAGAATTAAAAGCATCCGGCAACCCATTCCGATCACCGGGGAGCATATTCACAATCTGAAGATTGCTAACAATCTTATGCCTTTTATCTTTATATAATTTGCTATTTGCCATTTACTCACCTTCTTTTCAAGTATAACAAATTATAAATATATTTAAACCTAACCTTTACTATGAAAGAAATACTTTGCTCGAAAATTCACAAAGCAATTGTCACAGAAGCCAATTTAGAATATGTCGGAAGCATTACAATAGACAAAGAACTAATGGAAAAAGTTGGATTTCTGCCAGGACAAAAAGTTTTAGTTGTAAGCAACACATCAGGTGCACGATTAGAAACTTATGTAATACGAGGCAAAAGAAATTCAGGAATAATTTGCATGAACGGTGCAGCATCACATCTAATAAAAAAACACGAGGAAATAATTATCATGGGTTTTGAAATTACAGACAAACCAATCAAACCAAAATCAATTATCGTTGACAAAGACAATAGGTTTGTGAAATATTTGGAATGTTGTTGAAGATATTGTTTATTCTTCGTAATACCCCAAGGTCTTGCCTGGGGGATAAAGCCAGTAAGGATATAAAGTAAAGGATTCTAATTTAAGCATGGATGA
>CAZRXO010000025.1:0-13763 GCA_964604105.1 Candidatus Woesearchaeota archaeon
ATAAACTATTTAAATTTTGTTAATTGTGGGACAGCCTGCGAAGCAGAATGTGGAGAAATTATTTCTTTACCCAACCCGGCTTTTTGCAATTCTTCCACTTTGCAAATCTCATTTTCTCATGCAAATAAAAATTTCTATAAGCCTTCACAGCATCTTTATTCTTATACTTATCAGGCATTGCTAAAACAAAAGCAGTCATCTTTTTCTTTTTTATCTTCGGCGAATTCTTTGCGCACCATTCCACAACCTCACAACTTTTATGTTCTCGACCATATCTCCGCTTATACTCTCGACACATTTCCAAGGCGTGTCGAACAAGCCAATTATAATTTCCCAAAGATTCACGAACCCAAATAGAACACGGATGATTCACATGAGTTGACTTATATAAAATTTTACATTTACAATTTTTATCACAAACTCGATGAGCAGTACACAACAACTGTGCACTCTCCAAAATCATTTTCACAACATGCTTATCGCAAAGATAACGAGCAGCTTTCTCAGGATTTTTATCTAATACAAAAATATTCATTTTAAATCTCAACCTTCATTTCTTCTAATTTTCCAATAAATTCAAAAACATTTTTCAAATGCATAGCATCGTCAAATAATTTAATTAATTCCAAGGTCATTTGCTCTGTCTTCTGATGAAGTTCTCTTTTTTTCTTAGGATTTTTTCTTAACACCTGAGCATTTTTCCAAGCCTGCAATCTCCATCCAACAACGATTTTATTAAATTCTTTTTTCACAAAATCTCTAAATACAACCCCTCCAAAACCAAAAATATCTTGCTTATGAAATGCTAAATCAAACATAATTCCTGGAATAAGCTCCTCAAGAATTTTATTAATCACCAAAAAATCTTTTCGAACTTTATAATTTAAATTAACTAAAGTAACACAAAGGTCTGCATTAATATGCACATGAATTCCTAATAACATTTGCAAAAAATACCAACCTCCCCCTTCCTCGCAGTAATTAAAATATTCTTTCCAAGGAGAAAGTTTTTTTTCAGAAATTAAATAAGATTTCAATGCCTTAAAATACAAAGAAGCAAACTCAATATCTACTTGTTCTAATTTTTTAATATTCAAATAATAATCACTTTTTTTAACATACTTCGCTTCAACTTTTTGAGTAACTGCGAGATAAGTTTTCAAAAATCCAATCAACCCAGAATATTTTTTAACACTTTCAAAATAATTAACAAGAGTTTCCATCCTTCCTATAATTCCAAAAATACTTTCTTCTTTCTTATTCAATTCAAAAATATCTTTTATACCCTCTTTCATTTTAAAATATAATCAACCAATTTAATATTCCAGCAAAACTAACCCATAATAAATAAGGAATCAACATATAACTTACTTTTCTGTCAATTTTCCAACCAACAAAAATCAACCCTAAAATTGTTAACCAAATAAAAGCCAAATCCACAAAAGCCAAAAAAGGTTTTTGTAAACCAAAAAATAAAAGACTCCAAAGAAAATTAAAAGATAAATTAGACCCAAAAATCCAATAAAACAATTTTTTATCCTTCTTTTTGTTTATCCAAGCAAAATACAAACTCAGGGCAATCATAAAAAATAAAATATTCCAAACAATTGGAAAAACAAAACCAGGAGGAGTTATCGACGGTTTCACAGAATCATACCAATTTCCAGTATTTGTAAATAATCCTCCGAGTAATCCAATTCCAAAGACAATAACAAAACATGAAATTAAAATTTTCCAATTTACTTTCATTCTTTCAGTCCCCCACATCGATAATTAATTTCAACTTTTAGATTCTCTTCGACAACACAAGCAGGATTACAAATTTCATTTCTAAATTCCGGTTTCATATCCAAATCAATCCACCAAGTTTTAGAATTATCATTATAAAAATAAACTTCAGTTAAAACTCCTTCTTCAACACAAATACTATTTTGTGCAGCTTTCAAAACCTCTTCAGGAATTTTTTCATAACCATTAACAACAAAACCTTCTCCTTGAAAATCAATTTGTAAAACTATAAATGCAAAAACCAAGGCAAATAATAATAAAACAAATGCAACAGCCACAGTCCCTTTTTGATTCATAACAATTCAAATAAAAAACTCTTTTTATAATTTCCTACAAACCGAAATTCTCAACAAAATTCTCAATAGCCTTGTATTCCATTAAAAAATCTTGGCCTTTTTTAGTCAAAGAGAAAAGTTTGTTTTTCCCGTCAATTAATTCAACTTGAACAAATTTTTTTCGAATTAATTCTTCAACATAATCTTTAAACATTTGTGGAGACAAATTCGAAGCATACAACAAACGAGTTGGTTTAACCTTTCGATTCTGTCGAACAACATTCAAAATATCTTTAATAACTTCCAATCGCTCACGTTTTTTTCCCATTTTATTTTACCCTTGCAACCCGAACCACCCCAAATAAAAACAAGAAGAATATTATAAGATTTATAATATAAATTCCTGATAAAATGGCTTGGTCCCAATTAAAATACAATGCAACGAGAAAATTCAATGCCCATGCAATAAGACTGAGCAACATGGCCACAAAATAATATTTCAAGAATTTTCCCTTTGTTCCGTTTTGAATATAATTATTAAAACTAATTATAACCGCAAAAGAAAAAACAAAAATTTGCGATAAGAAAATAAAATAATGTGTTTCCCATAGCCCACCCAATACAATAAGCACTATCGCCATTAAATAAAAAATTAAAATTTTCCCATTAATTAAAGAACTTAAATGAGTTTTATTTTCAGATTCAATTTTTCTCCAAATCAAACTATATAGCAAAAAGAAACCCGCCATCATAAGGAAAAATGCAAAAATCCCGCCAGAGATTAATGCATCTATTCTAAGCCATTTTCCTAAATAAGGTGTTCCAAGAATATATCTCACAAAAAACCCAAGCCCATAAAATAAAAAAGCATTTCTAAAATATCTAATGCCTTGGTGAAGACTTAATTTAAAAAGTCTATGGGTTCTTATCACAATAATAAAACAGATGAATACAATTATAAAGGCATAAATTAATTTTAATATCTCTTTATTTGCAATAAACCAGTCAAGCATAAAAGTAGGTCTTTTTTTGATTATTTAAAATTATATATACATTAATATAGATTATGAGTATATATTTTTCTTTCTGTTCTCTTATAAAGGAAAAAACTTTAATCCTATTATGATAAGAAAAGAGTTGATAAAGGAGGCTTAGCAGTATAAAATGGACGAAGATCCCCTATAGTATATTCACATTCACCAAAAGGTTGGGCTATACTCTTTCTAAAATTAACCATCTTTAACAACCTCAACCCAGCCCAACCTATCCTATTCTAAAGTCCGGGCTATTCAAGCTCGGACTTAGATTCTATTAAAGATAATATCAAAAACTCTAAACCTATTCAAATCTTTTTCTCTCGAAATCTAATTAGTTTATACAATTCTCCAAAAACAAAAACACTTGAAGTCGCTAAAACAATCAAACCAATTTCCCAAAGTTTCAAACTCGCAAACTGAAAAATATTCGCAGTAAAAGGAAGATAAATTATCCCAAACATTAAAACTAACGAAACCCCTAAACTAAGAATCACCCATTTATTTGTGAAAAGACCTATCTTAAATACAGATTTTTTAATTGACCTCATATTCAAAACATTAAACAATTGAAACATAGACATAGAAACAAAAGCCACTGTCCTTGCTTTATCCAAACCATCTCCTAAAAAATATTTGAACAAAGGAATTGTCACAAAAGCCATAAGCCCTGCAATTAAAATTAAAAAAGGTAAAATATCCATATTCAAAATTCTCTGTTTTTTATTTCGTGGAGCCTCATTTAAAACATCTTCATGAGTCGGTTCAGCAGCGAGGGCAACACCATTAAAAGTATCAGTCACTAAATTAAGATACAATAATTGAATTGGCAACATTGGAAGCGGAAGCCCTAATGAAAGCGAACTAACAATAGTTATATCCTCAGCAACATTTGTTGTAACAAGATAAAAACTAGTTCTTTTTATATTTCTAAAAACAGTCCGCCCTTCTGCAATAGCATCGACAATTGAAGAAAAATCATCATCAGCTAAAACCATTTCACTAGACTCTCGCGCAACATCTGTTCCAACAAGCCCCATAGCAATTCCAATATCTGCTTTCTTCAATGCAGGAGCATCATTAACACCGTCGCCAGTCATAGCAACAACTTCTCCTTGTTCTTGCAGAGTTTGAATTATTTTCATTTTCATCTTAGGTGTAACTCGCGCAAAAACATTAACAGTCTTAACAACTTCAGAAAATTCTTTTTTAGATAATTTTTCCAAATCTTCTCCTGTCATAATTTTATCACCTTCTGTAACCAAACCAATTTCCCTTGCAATTGCAAAAGCAGTTTCTTTGTGGTCGCCTGTTTTCATAATAATTCTTATTCCCGCATTTTGTGCTTTCTTTATAGAATTTTTAACCTCTTTCCGGGGAGGATCTTTCATTGCAACAAAACCAACAAAAACAAAATCCTTCAAATTTTCTTCAACAATAGATTTAACTTTAGTATCCTTATAACAAATTCCCAAAACCCGATAACCTTGTTTCGCCAACTCCAAAGCCTTTTTCATAAATTCATTTTTATTTTTAATATTAATTTTAAATTTTCCACCCCTTTCCAAAACATGCGAACACCTATCCAAAATTCTCTCAAAAGCACCCACAGAATAAATTTGTGTTTTATTTTTTTCTTTAATCAAACTCGCTCTTAATTTTAACTCAGAATCAAACGGAAAATCATCAATAATATTTTTCACAAAATTCTCTTTTTCAATATTTACTTTTCCCCCCAAAACAATTAGTGCAACTTCTGTTGGGTCCCCAAGAATTTCATAATCTTTTCCTTTCTTTGAAATATTTCCTTTATTACAAAGTGCAGAAATATTAATTAATTTATTCAAGGTTTTAAAATTTAAAACAGAAATCTTTTTCTTTTCCTTAGTTATTTCTCCTTCAGGTTTCCAACCTTCTCCACTAACTTCAAAATTACCCTCAGCAGTAATGATTTTTTCAATAGTCATAGAATTTTCTGTTAATGTTCCTGTTTTATCTGTTGCAATAACTGTCGCAACTCCCAGGGTTTCAACAGCAGGCAAGTGCCGAATAATTGCATTTTTTCGAGCCATCCGAGTTGTCCCAATTGATAAAACAATCATTAAAACCGCAGGCAAACCTTCAGGAATTCCTGAAACCAGCGAAGCTATTGAAAATAAAAAGACATCAAACAAATTTTGCTTTGCCCAAAAATATCCAATAAGAAAAGTTAAAATCGCGCCAACACTTGCAAATATTCCCATCTGCACAGCAAGCCGACTCATCTTTTCTTGAAAGTGCATTTTAGGTTGTACAATTTCTTGAATTGATTCTGCGATTTGGCCTATTGCTGTATTTTGCCCTGTTGAAACAACAATCGCCTTAGCCTCACCAGAAACAACAAGAGTCCCATAAAAAACCATATTCACTCTATCTCCCAAAGAAATTTTATTGCTTAAAATAATATTTTTCTTATCCATTGGAAATGATTCGCCAGTTAATGAAGCTTCTTGTGTCTTAAGATTTTTACACTCAATTAATCTTGCATCTGCAGGAACTTTATCTCCAGCCTCGAGAAAAATAATATCTCCTGGAACAAGATTTGAAGAAGCCATCTTGACCCATCCATTATCTCTATAAACTCTTGCATAAGAAACAATCATTTTTTTCAAAGAATCAATTGCTTTCTCTGCCTTACCCTCCTCGACAAAACTTATAATTGCATTAACTAAAATTATTCCAAGAATAATATAACCATCTAACTTGTGCTTAAACATAAAAGAAATAATCATTGCCACAATCAAAATATAAATCAAAGGATTATTGAATTGCTTCAAAAAAATAAAAATCCTCGGAGTTTTCCGTTTCTCTAAAATTTCATTCTTCCCATATTTTTCTATCCGTTTATTTAATTCTTTATTTGTTAATCCTTTTTCAGAACTCTTTAGCTCTCTAAACACCTCTTCATTGCTCTTAGTATGCCAATCAATCATAAATAACTAAGAATAAGACTGCTTAAATTATTTTCCAATGCAGAAAAATATAAATACCTATTTATCTTTGCACATTCACAATGCCACACCAATGTGTTAAATGCTCCAGAATTCTACCAGAAGCAAATAAAGAATTATTAGAAGGATGCGCAAATTGCGGGGGAAGATTTTTCTTTTACATTCGGGAAGAGCAATTGCAAAAAATAAAAGAAAATCCAATTGAAATTCCAGAAAAAGAAAAAGAAAAAGTAGAAAAAGATATTCGAGAAATGGCTGGAATTACCGATGAGCAAGCACCAGTCATCCTTGACATAGAATCAGTGCGGTCTGTCGGAGAAGGAAAATACGAAATCGATGTTGTGAATTTATTTAGAAAAGACAGACCCTTAATCTACAAACTCGAAGAAGGCAAATATATTATTGATTTATCTTCAACACTTCAAAAAATATGAAAGCGTTCAAAGAGTTTCATAGAACAGAAGAGAAACAAAATTAATTCTTCTCAATAATCTTTTCTGCAAAAATTTATGTTCTAAAAAATAAAATAGCAGAGGTGCTCTTTCCTTTCACTCTTATTGTATTATCATACAACCCTTGGAAAGGTAATTTTCCGAGATCAATTTTAAGTCTCGTAGCTTTAATAGAATCTCCTAAGTCTTCTTCAATAAATCTTTCTAATAAAGATAATGCCTTGTCCGGATTAAGAATTTTCGAGTTTCTATATCCTGCAATTCTTAAATAAAATTCTATTGGAACATCTTTCTTCAAGCCCCCCAAAATCTCCTGAACATCTCTATATGAAATTAAATCATATGAAATAGTCCCTTTTCCCATAATAAAATTAACTGCATTCGCCATAGCAATTAGTGAAACTTTTTTCATAAATTTATCAACCACAAAACCTTAATAAACATTATTCTCCTTGAACATATATGTCTCAAAAAATAAATTCTATTCTCTCACAAGCCCTTCAACAAGTTGAACCATCAAAAGAAGATTTAAAATTAATCAATGATTCTCTAAAAGATTTTAAACAAAAGTTAGAATCAGAAATAAAAAAGAAAAATATTAAGGCACAGGTTTTTGTTGGCGGGAGTGTTGCCAAGGGAACTCTAATTAAGAAAAATAAATATGATGCAGATGCTTTTTTGAGATTTGATAAAAAATATCAAGAAGAAAACATTTCAGATATAGCAAAAAAACTTCTAAAGAATTTCAAGAATGTTTCAACAATTCATGGCTCACGAGAATATTTTAAAATTTCAATAACTCCAGGATTTTACATTGAGCTAGTTCCTGTAATAAAAGTTGCAAACCCTCAACAATCGCAAAATATCACAGACCTTTCATACTCACATGTTAATTATATCAGAAAGAAAATAAAATCAAAAAAAACCCTTGACGAAATAAGATTAGCAAAAGCATTTTGTTATGCACACCATTGCTACGGCGCAGAATCATACATTCAAGGATTTTCAGGTTATGCCCTCGAACTTTTAGTTTACAATTACAAATCTTTCTTAAGTTTCCTCAAAGCAATGGTAAAAATAAAATCAAAACAAGTAATTGATATTGAAAAACACTATAAAAATAAATCACAAGTTTTACTTGATTTGAATTCTTCAAAACTTCATTCACCAATAATTTTGATTGATCCAACCTATAAACAAAGAAATGCTCTCGCTGCTTTATCAGAAGAAACATTAAAGGAATTCCAAAAGGCAGCAAATAAATTTCTCAAATCTCCTTCGATAAAGCAGTTTGAATTACAGAAAACAGATTTAAAACAAATAAAAAAACAGGCCAAGAAAAACAAGAATCAATTTATTTTCTTAGAAGCAAAAACCAACAAACAAGAAGGAGACATTGCAGGAAGCAAACTTCTAAAATTCTACAATCATTTAGCAGAAGAACTAAAAAAATTCTTTGATATAAAAAATAAGGGATTTAATTATAACGAAACAAAATCTGCGAAATACTTCTTCGTAGCTAAACCAAAAAAAGACATTCTATGCTCCGGGCCTTTTATCAAAGACAAAAAACATGCCCGAGGTTTCAAAAATCAACACAAAAAAACTTTTATAAAAAAATCAAGAATTTATGCAAAAGAAAAAGCACCAAATAATTTGAAAACATTTATCCTTAGTTGGAGAGAAAAGAATTCAATAAGAATTAAGGAGATGTATATTTTAGGGTTGAAAGTTTTGGAATAATTCTGAGAAGATTTTTCCAAACATTTATAAATTTTGATTTATTATTTAATTTATGGGATTTTTTGATAGATTTTTTGGAGAATCAGCTTTAACTAGAGAGAAGATGAATAAAGCATATGACTCTTTTGAGGAGGGAAATTCTTTAAAAGATAAATTTCCATATAGGGCTTCACAGAGATATTTTGAGGCAGCAGAAAAATTTGAAGAACTTGGAGGAAAATATAAGAAACATAAAAACATTGCACGTGCACAAGGAACGAGTGCACTAAATAATGCTATCAAATATTATGGTAAAAAAGATATTCAAAATGAATTAAGTGAAAAAGGATTCAAAAGAGCAGCCATCTTATTAGGTAAATTAGAAAAAGAGGTAGGTAAAATTCCTGGGCTTAAAAAAGTTAAGAAACAAGCTGGGAAAAACAAACACTATGCATTGCAAAGGGCTAGCGAACTTTCTTATGCTGCAGCATTTATTGGTGTTTGTTTTTTTCTCGCACTTTTTTTATTTTCACCTAATTTAACAGGAGATTCTATTGTGAATATTTCCCAGACAAATAATAATTTTTTAGTGGCACTTACCACAATTCTACTAGTTGGAATTTATATTTTAGTAACTCGGTGATTAAATTAATTTTTTTTGTATGCTTCAACTTCTTTTTCATAAATTTCAATTTCTTTTTCTGTTGGTTTTCGCGTGCATTTTCCAAAATTTCTCCACTCTGCCCGAAAAGAATTAAATCTAATATATTGTTTAAGGATGTAAGTGTCAGATTTTTTTGAGATTGTTATTACTTTTTGAAAATCTTTTTGTAGAACTATTTCGTAGAGTCCCTCTGCAGTTTCAGCAACCTCATTAATCTTTGCCGTATTAAGAAGTATCATTAAGAGATTTCATTTTATCCAAAACCACGAGAATAATTTAAAAAATCTATCGCATCAAATCCACATCCTATCTCTCTTGGAGCATTTTCATCTAAAAAAATCCATTTAAAACCCGCTAGGCCAGGATTAGAATTTGTATAAATTGTTTTCCACCTTCTCTTGGAAAATAAAGAGTCTCTCCATCTTTCTTTCTCACAACCAAATCAATTTCTCCAGTTTCTACTGATTTTTCCAAAAATTCTATTCTTAAATCATACATTCCTGTAACTGATGGAATTTTATATGTGAAATCACTCATACATAGTTCTAAGAGTCCCCTCTGCAGGTTCTATGTCTTCATGTTCTCCGCGATAAATTATCTTTTTGGGCATTTTATTTTTCCAATAATGGATTTATAACTTCTAAGATTTTATCTCCATAAGCTGTTGCAAAACCCGCGCCATAAATAAGATATTCCCCAAGTCCTCTTTGAGAAAGGTCTCTCTTAAATAAATCCGCAATAAGAAAACCCCCTGTAGCAAAATAAGCACCTTCTTCAAAACCAGTTAATCTGCCTGCACTTCCTGCTGCAAAACCTAGGCTAAACAAACTAACAAGTCTGCTCTCTGTGATTTTTCTAACCACAGAAACCCGAGGGGTTTTATTTTCAGTAACTTTAGCAGCATTAATTTTTGTCATTTTATTTATTCCCCCCCAAATCTTCAAGAATCTCCCCTACTTCTTTAGTTCCAATGTAATCGTATTCTCCTCCATTAAATAGCCCCTTTCTTTTTTCAGGAGAAGCATCGTAACCTGTTTGTGTTAAATAAAAAACACTTTTCGGTTGTTTTTCCTTTAGTTCTAATATTCTTGGAGAAAGATCTAAGCTTATGAAGGTTTCATGTTGGATAAGATATAGGTCACATCCTTCAGGAAGATGATTTGCATTAGATTGAGTACTACTAATCATAACTTCTAATTCAAGTCCTCTCTCTTTCGCAAGGGCTTCAAACATTTTGCTCGTAATTGGTTCTGTTAAGCCATTCCGTCTCCCCCACATAATAAAGATTTTCTTTTTTGGTTTTGTCATTTTATTTCTTCCCCATTGCTTTATCAAACAGAGCAGCAAAAGCCTCTGCGAAAAAACCCGAGTTCAACCAAATCGCCATGTCATTTTGTGCTGTGCCTTCTTTAGAAACATAAAACAAAATTTCTTTTCTGTCAACAATAAAAAACTTTGCATCAATATTTACTTTCTTAACCTTAATCTTAAAACTATTTTCAACTTGCTTGATTATATTCTCGTCGCCAGAAAGTGCAACATTAACTTTAATCCCGTTCTTCTGAAGTTTCTCGATTGTCGAGCTAAATAACTTTGCCTTTGAATTCATTTCTTTTGCATTTGTGCAAATTATAACTTCTTTCTCTGCATTGATAAGAACTTCTCGAAGATGATTAGAAATATTTGAACGGCCCTTCAGTGCCGCAGAAATATCCTCTCGCTTCACAGGATCCATTCCTGAATTATATAAGCCAAGTAAATTCCCATACTCTTCTGTTTCTTTAATCTTCGACAAACTAAAGAGTCTTTCCCTTGCATCTTCGTGAACATTGTTTTTCAATTTCTCAAGAATCATATGCGGTTTAACACCCATATACTTCACAGGTTTCTCAAGTTTGATTATTGCAAATCCTCGTTTCTCAAGACCCTCAAGAACATCGTAGGTTCGCGAACGCGGAACACCAGATATCGTCGCTATTTCACCTGCTGTTGCAATACCTTTTGAAAGCAAAGCCAACCAAACTTTTGTCTCGTAAACATTCAAACCAAAATAATCTTTGATTTTATTTATTAGGTCTTGTTTTAGTATCATTTTATTCTTCTCCCCCTTGAAGAAATTTAATTCCTAAATCGTCAAGCTCAAATCTTTTTTGTAGCTTTCTTTGTTTGAAATCATTAAAAGTAATTATACAAAGATGAACCGGCATACGTTTTTTTTCAAACAATTGATTTTTTGGGTTAAAATAAAATTCGTGATTAAAAATTCCATATCTTGTATCACATTTTTCAACCTTATAATCTGATTCAAATCCATTAAGATTAAAATCCGCTAATACTGAAAATTTATTTACTGCTCTTTGGTAATCTGTATCTTGGTCTGCCTCATAAAACATAGCCATTAAATCAATATCTTTTGCTTTTTGAGGATTTTCTAGATAACTTCCAAACAAATACAAATCTTGCGGAGCTCCAACTTTTTGAGCAAATCCAAAATTATAACAATCCCAAATAGTTCTTGAGATCACATTTACTATTCTTTGATCTTGGGTCTTGAACATTTCAGGAATTCTTCCTTCAGTGACCTTTCTTGTGTCCTTTCTCTCTTCTGTCATTTTACTCTCGACCTCCTTCCTCAGATTGAGCTTCAATTAATAATTTACCTATATCATAACCAGAATCCATTAATGCTTTTTCAAATTCTTGATACATTCTTTTATCCTCCTTAGAAACATTAGGCCAATGTTCTTTAGCATGCATAACTTTTTTTGCAATATTATTTGCTGTTGCATCTCTCAATTCATCAGATCTATCCTCTAAGATTTTGATAACTCTTTCATAATATTCATTTTTTTTAACATTTCTCAAGTCTCTCACTTTTTTTGGTGTCAAATTTATTGATGCATGGTATTCAGTTAAGATTTGAGCAAATCTTTCAAAATCTTCTTTTCTTTCAATTTCTGGTTTTTTATTTGTCATTTTATTTTTCCTTTTTATTATATTTAATTTCTTTAGGAATTATAAGACCACTAAAAGAGAGATTTGATTCGAGGATATCATATAACTTACTTCTTTTAACTTCAGTATCTTGTCTTGATATTTCATAATGACCATAACCTGAGTCTCGTAATGCTTGCTCTATTGCTAAATATCTTTCCTGAGTTTCAATACTCGGATGTCCTTCAAGTTCCTTTGATGCTTTTAATTCATCTGCAATTTTTTTTGCTTCTGCATCTTTTGGGTTGTAGATTTGTTTTGTAGAAGAATCATCACACCCAAGAATGTTTAATCTATTAATTATCCTTTTATATTCGGGGTGATTTCTAATTTCTTTCAGAATTTTTCCAGTTTCTTTTACAATAGTAGTTAATGGTTTGTTTGTCATTTTATTTTCGACCTCCTTCACTTTCATCAGAGTTTATTAGAGTAGTATTTCCTGTTGTACTAAAAACATCACTTTGAGTATTATCTCTTACAGTTTTTTCGAGTTTGTCTTTTTCCAATTTAGATAATCTTTCATTATGATAATTAATTCTTCCATTTAATAATTTTGATTGATAAATGTTTGAGAGTCCATTCAGAGCTTCACCTATAACTATCGCTCCTAAAGAATATGCAGTATATTTTAAATCTCCATAATATAATGATGTTGCTGCAGTAACTAAACCTCCTGCTTTGAACACCCAACCACCTGAAAAGGAGAGGGCATATTTTGCTAGTAATTTTTCATCTTCTTGTTTAAATTTCTCGTCATTAATTACCTGTCTTTCTTTTTTTGTCATTTTATTCTTCTCCCCCATCAGCATTTTTATGTCGAAATATTCCATCAAGGCTGACTCTTGCAGAAATTCCAAGTCTCCATCTCGGGTCTCTTCGATGATCTTTATCATATATTCTGTTAATTAATCCCACAGAGATATGGTCGTTTTCCTTGCCTTCTTCGCTTATTGTATTAACTAGGCCAAGAATAAAGCTGTTTTCAGGTTCCCAGCTTCTTGTAAATAGTCCAAGGTTAATTCCTGGGAGAGAAATATCCTTCAAGCATTTAAAATATTTTGTTAATCTTGGGAAAACTTTCTCCAATGTAAAATTTTTTAATTTATGTGTATGAGAATAGATTGGGCTCACATTTATATTTGACCCTAAAACTCCGTTTGTATAAGCAGACCACAGCCCGGCATTTAGCCCTACACTTTTTTTAGTGTGGGATGCAAGCAAGCCATTTAATTCTACATATGCTCTTCCATCGTCTTTTCTTCCAATTATCATTTTATCTTCTCCTAAGCGTTTCTTTAATTTGTTCTTCTTCAGAAAGCTGTTCTGTTTTTTCTAATTTAGATAATCTCTCTCTAAGAACTTGAACATCTTCACTTAAGTTTTTAATTATTTTTTGCTCAAAAACATATTTTAATATAGCACCCACAGCAGTTACTCCTAATCCCACCCCAACAGTATTTAACTCTCCATCATATACACCTATCCCCGCATAAAATAATCCTACCCCTTCAGCAATAAGGGCCCCCATTCGGGACATTCTAAAATTATCATAAACTGATTTTGGATTTACTTCTTTTCTTTCACATAATGCTCTATTTCTTCTGTTTTGCATTTTATCTCTTACACTTTCATATACTTGTTCCAGTCTTCCGTTTGTCATACTCTTCAGTAAGAAATCTCGTTTATAAACTTTTCGTTTATGTTACTTCTTTGAAAAGACAACATACCCAAACATTTATATAATTAAAATTCTGAAACAAAATATGGCAAAGAAAATTCCCCATGATGAATATATAGCACCCCAATTTAATTTTTCGGCTTAACCGAAAAATCTATCAATTCTA
>CAZRXO010000026.1:0-13350 GCA_964604105.1 Candidatus Woesearchaeota archaeon
ATTCTCTCACGAACTAAAGTAGGGAAGTTTTCTTGAGACAGGCGAACTTATAAAAATACTTTCTACTTAATAAATATTGTTGAACTTTAGCCCAATCTTGTTTAAATAAAAAGATGTCTTTATTATTTCATGGAAGGAACTACGATATATCTTACAAAAACTAAATTTAAGTCGGAGAGTTAATTTATACGCAAAGCCATCTCAATCCAAAAACTTATAAACCCAAATCCCCCCAAAATAATATACAATCTTCGGATTGATCTAACATCGCAAGATGTGACAATAAAATGGAAAACTCAGTATATAAATTAAATCCTCAAGAGTATAATTTAAAATTAGCAGAAGCTCTAAAAAAAATTCCAGAATTCAAGAGACCAGAGTGGGCAATGTTTGTAAAATCAGGACCATCAAAAGAACGACCAATCGAAGACCCTGATTTCTGGAACAAACGAGCAGCGTCGATTCTTCGGCAAATTTACAGAAAAGAAGTCGTGGGTGTAAGCAGATTAAGAACAAAATACGGTTCAAAACAAAATCGAGGAATGAGACCCGAACGATTCAAAAAAGCCTCAGGAAAAATCATTAGAACAATCCTACAACAAAGCGATGCAGCAGGTTTGACAGAAATCGCAAAAGACATTCGACGAGTTCGCTCAAAACGACCCGGAAGAACATTAACTAAAAAAGGAAAAGAATTTTTGGAGGGAGTGAAATGAATAATAGAGATGAAAGAACTCCTGATTTAGTTGAATTACTTGATTCTCCGATAGGATATAAGCTTGCAGAAGGATATAATATGATTAATCGTGATAGATGGGATGTAGGGGGTATGCCTTTTGTAAGTACAGGAATTTCATATCTTGTTGGAGAGGAAGTTAAAAAAAAATTAAAAAGAAGGGTAAGTAAATTCACTGTGACAGAATATCAAGAGGAGCACTGTTAAAATGGGAATCAAAAATATATTAAAAAAATCAACACTCGCAAAGAAAGGACGACAAACAAAATGGGCACCTGTTTGGGCTGTTTTAAGAAGATTCGGAAAAGGAAAAAGAGTTCATCCATCACATATGACAAAAAACAGAAGAAACTGGAAAAGAACAAAACTTCACATCAAACCACGTAAACAAAGAAAATCTCACTTCGGATAAAATGGCAACTAAAAAACAAATAAAACCCGACGAGAAAATTGAAAGAGAATACACAATTCCCCTTAGAGCAAGAGTCAAAAAAGCAGTAAGATACAAAAAAACACCAAAGGCAATCAAAACAGTAAAAGAGTTCTTAGTAAAACACATGCAAATTCGAGACAGAGATTTAAACAAAATAAAATTAGACAGATTTGTAAATGAATTTTTATGGGCACGAGGAATCAAAAACCCCCCACACCAAATTAAAATAAAAGCAATTCGAGAAAAAGGAATTGTAAGTGTCTCATTAGTTGATTATCCAACAAAACTTAAATTCAAAAAAGCACGAGAGGAAAAACAAGAAAAAGAAGGATTAGCTTCTGTAAAAGACAAAAGAACAATGATGCAGAAGATGAAAGATTCGGGAACAGCAAAACCCAAGGAAGATAACCTAAAGGTCACAAGTAAAAAAGAAACACAAAAAACCGAGGATAAAGATAAGGACAAAGACGGTGTTGCAGATAAAAAAGAAATAAAAGAAAAGCAAAAGTCTGTCGCTGAAGCAGGTCAAGAACTTCAAGCAAAAGCCGCAAAACAAATGAAGCAATCAAAGGGGGGAAAAACAAAAGAACCCAAAAGACCTGTTCGACAAGCTTTACAGAAATAAAACTTGAAAAAGAGTTCTGAGACTATCATGGATAAGCAAGAAAATATAGAATTTGAAAAAATAATAAAATTCATTGAAAAAAATTTAATTGATGACAAACTAATTTTGGCAGAAATATTCCATATTAAAAAAATTCATAGTCAAAATTGGAATTTACAAAAGATAAAAGATAAAGAATTAGAACAAATTCTTAAAAAAATAAAATCTAAAAAAGAAAAAGATTATGTGTTAAATAAATATGAACAACAAAGATTTTATCCCGACGGGGGAGCAATAATAAGTTACATAATGTATTACGTTAATGATCCAAAATTTGCATATGACTTGCTAGGAAAATCCAAAACAATAAAAACCAAATTGAAAGTATTTGAAGAAAGGAAAGGAAAAGATAAACTTCTTGAAAAGCAAATTAACGAAACTGTTACTAATTTGGAATATTTTCAAAGGAAAAGAGATAGAACCCTGACCCAATATTAATCAAAACCCCCGAGTCGAATTTCATTAATTAATTTTTATCAAACATTCTGACAAGTTTATATGAGGTTTAATTATTCAGAATACATTAAAATTTATATCCTATTAATTAATTCTCTCAATGAAGAAATCTGCCAAAGGCGATTTCGAAGTTATCAATCTCGAGCACCATTAAAACTATTCTTTCCGCTCAAATCTCTCCTTATCTCTCCTCATTTGCTTATCCATTTTTCTTTTCCAAACTTCTTCAAGATTAATGTTATGTAAATTAGCCATACAAATAACTGCAAACATTATATCTGCCAACTCATCGCCAATCTCCGCAGTATCTTGAGGGGACTTCTTTGTCCTCGGTCCATATCGATTATTTATCTCGCGAGACAATTCCCCGCATTCTTCTGACAACTGCGCAATAATCGCCAACGGGGGGAAATACCCTACCTTAAACTGCGATACCCAATCATCAACTTCAATCTGCATATCAACTAAATTCATAAAAAAACAAATCAAAGATAAATATATAAAATTAATTGTGATTTAATATTCATGTTACCCACACTAATCAAAGAACTCCAATCCCTAGCAAATCCTGAACAAGCAAAACAACTTCAAAGATTTTTCAAAACAGGAAAAAACCAATATGGTGAAGGAGATAAATTCCTCGGAATAAAAGTTCCTAATCAAAGAAAAATCGCAAAAAAATATTCAACACTTTCACTTCAAGAAATCCAAGAATTACTAAATTCAAAAATCCACGAACACAGATTAACAACATTGATAATTTTAACAAATCAATACAAGAAAGCAAAAAAAGACAAACTAAAACAAAGACAAATTTTTGAATTTTATTTAAAGAATACTCAAAACATAAACAATTGGGATTTAGTTGACTTAACTGCACCAATTATCGTCGGAGATTTTGTACAAAAAGAAGGAACAGAAATTTTAAAACAACTCGCAAAATCAAACAATCTTTGGGAAAAAAGAATTGCAATTGTCTCAACACATACACTAATTAAACAAAGAAAATTTGGAGACACACTCACAATTTCAGAAATTCTAATCAACGACAGACAGGATTTAATTCACAAAGCAGTAGGCTGGATGCTTCGAGAAATCGGAAAAAGAAATCAAGAAGTTTTAGAAACATTTCTTAAACCACGTTATAAAACAATGCCGAGGACAATGCTTAGATATGCAATTGAAAAATTTGAAGAAGACAAAAGGAAAAAATATTTGAAAGGGGAAATTTAAATTATAATTCATCCCAACCCACAACTTTTTCTAAAGCATTACCTCTAAATTCGTCCAAACTCATTTTATGCTGGTCTAACAATTCAGTTAAATTGTTTTTCAATTCATCAATAACTTTTAATTTTTTATTCATTACTTCTGAACAAACTTGTAAATGATTTGCCCCCCAACCAAAAAATGAAGCAAGAACTTCTTTGTCTGAAGTAACTCCTCCCCCCGCAGAAACAGGTAAATTAGTTCTAGCCAAATTTGCTGTAAATAAATATGCAAAAGGTTGAATAATGTTATAAGAAAATCCCCCAGCAGTAGTTTTTCCCCCAGTATTTAATCTTGGCTTCAAAGTATTTGGATTAATTGAAGTATAAGCCCTGCAATAGTATTTATCGCAGCAACAGAATTAGCACCCACCCCTGCACAAGCATTTGCTATAAAATATTCATTAGGATAAGATAAATAAGGTAATTTTGGCATGATGATTATTCCATCCTCGCTATTTTCTTTTACCACACGAGTTATATCTTTACACAAAGAAATATTTTGTCCAACAATAAACCCCTTTCCTTGAGAATCACTATGGGGGCAAGAATAATTTAATTCAAATCCATCAATTTTTGTTCCTTTAAATGCTCTTGTTAATTCTGCCCATTCATTTAAATCAGGTGTACCAAACAAACTAATAATTAACATTTTATCTGGATGATTTTTCTTTAATTTTTCCACACCCCTAACCCAATAATCAACACTCTTATAAGAACCCATTTCATAATTTTGATATGCAAAAATAATTCCTTGCTTATCTCTATAAGATTTAATACGAGGAACTTTATCCTTTAAGGGATGAGAAGTAACACTTTTTGTTACAGCCCCGGCCCAACCAAGATCAAAAGCCCTATCTATTAAATCATAGTTTCCAGTAGGAGGAGCAGAAGCCAAAACAAAAGGATTAACCAACCTTGTTCCAACAAAATCAACAGACAAATCATTTCTCATTAATAACAAATAATAGGATACTTTAAAAGAATTTATTCTCTAAACAATATATGAACCTAACCAAACTAAAACAGAACAAATCAACAAAAGAACTTCTTGAATTTGGAATAATTAATATAGATAAATCATCAGGACCAACATCATTCAATATTTCTCAATTTGTAAAAAATAAATTAAGATTAAGAAAAACATCACACCTCGGAACACTAGACCCAAAAGTCACAGGGGTTCTCCCCGTAACTCTTAATCGTGCTTGTAAAATAGCTGGTTATTTAATCAGCCATGACAAAACTTATGTTGGAATAATGAGATTCCATGAAGATATTCCTCAAAAAAAAGTAGAAGAAGCAATCAAAAAAAAGTTCCTCGGAGAAATAACTCAACTTCCTCCTGTAAAATCTCGAGTAAAACGAGCAGAAAGACAAAGAACAATTCATTATTTCAAAATTTTAGAAGTCGAAAACATTTTGGAGAAATCTCCCCAGATAACTTCGGAAAATGAATTTTTTGGAAATAGGGTGGGACGAGCAAAGCGATTTTCGGGTGGGCAAATAAATAGCAAGAAATTCATTGCAAAAACTAAAGGAAAAGATTTTTTATTTGAAACAAAAGTCCAAGGAGGAACTTACATTAGAAAACTAATCCACGACCTCGGAGAAGAATTAAAAATCGGAGCCCACATGCTTGAACTTAGAAGAACACAGGCAGGAATCTTCGACGAATCAACAATTACAAAACTTTATGATTTTGAAAAAGCAGTTGACGAATACAAAAAAGGAAACGATAAGACACTTAGAAATATGATAACCCCTGCAGAAATCATAACAGAATTTTATCCTGTTGTTGAAGTTAAAGAAAACGAAATAGAAAAGTTGTGGACAGGAAAACCTTTTCTTTATGAATATTTAGTCGATAAGAAAAAGGCATCGAAGGTTTGTGGAATAATAGATTGCGACGAGCAAAGTGAGGAGCGTAGTAGGGTTGGGTGGGAGGGTAACCACAAAGCTGAGAGAGAAAAAGTAATTGTATTCAGTAAAGACAAATTCATAGGAATCTACAAAGTCACAAATGAAAAAGAAATTTTCGCACGACCTGAATTTGTGCTTCAACCAATAAAATAGAAAACATTAAAAGCGCTTCTTCTTGCCTAATTTTATGAAACAAGAGTTACAAGAGAAATTAGAAGAAATAGAAGTATTAAAAGCATTTTATCATCAACAAAATTTATTTCTAAATAGAATGTACAAAAGATTTGGTCTAAAAGAAAGACCTTCTTCCCCACGATTAAGATTTAGCTCTCTTGAGAAAACTCAAGGACTTTATTTTCCAAGACAAATAAACAATGAAGGAAAAGAAGTTTCTCCTGCAAATATAGCCTTAAATTATGAAAAAGGAAATTTGATTGTACTATTACATGAGGATTCACACCATTTACATAACACTTTCACGAAAGGGGTTAATTGGAATAAAAGAAAACAAATGGAATTTTATCAAGAAGTTATCGCAGAAATAGGAACAATTATTTATCTACAAAAAATTAGGTTGCCGAACTATTGGAAAAAATATCATTTCAAAGAAAAAGAATGTTCAAAAGAATTTCATAAAATAAAAGAAAAAGCTCTAGAATTATTTAATCAACAAGTACCTTTAATAGATATTATTAAAAATCCAGAAACTTTCATTTTTACATGAGACACTTCATATACTTCTCATCAAAAGCAGTAACATCAGGCAAGGCCCTTCGACAAAATGGTTTAATGAAGGCCGGAAGAATGGACATTGCAATACATTCATTTATACAGGCTGTTTACCTCAGCGAAGATTTCAGGGACGATGTAATATTCCACTTTATCTTTTACGGAATGCCAGACCCACCAAAACATATTCAAATTCAAGTTACAGAAGATTTAGGTTTAAACAAAAAAGACATTGTAAAAATTCTAACAAAACTCCTCTACAAATATAAAGAAGGAGAAAAAACAGAAGTCTTTCCAAAATGTTTTGTAGAAAAGAAGAATTTTCTCAAGGTAATTGAAGAACTATCAAATCAAGGAAATCAAATATTCATTTTAGATAAAAACGGAGAATCTTTAAGGAAGACAAAAATAACAAACACTCCAGTATTCATAATCGGAGATCATGAAGGACTTCCAAAACCAGAAATGAAAAAACTCAAACAAATAACAACAAAAATTTCAATCGGCCCAAAAATGTATTTCGCCTCGCAAACAATTGCTGTTGTAAATAATGAATTGGATTTTCGGGGGATATGAAAAATATCCCACATTCTGATTCACTTGAATATTCCATTAAGAAATTTAGCAAATCCTTGGAATCAACAATTAGAGAAAATTGAAGGAGGGAATAATAATCATCGTATTAATAATTATAGACAAGGTTGGATGAGCACTCGGGGGGTAAAAAAACAATGTCTCCTTCAACAACACTTTTAGAAAACAAGTAAATAAAAATTCCTTATATTAGAAAGATTAACTAAATAATATCATTGACCCATCTCTCTCAACTTCTTCAAAACATCATCGACTTCTCCACCACTTCTAGGAGCAGGTCGTCGCATCATCGGTCGCCTCATTCCAGGAGGCCCCATTGTTCTTGGCGTCATTGACGGTCCACGAGGAGGATATGGAGGCAACCCTCTAGAACCAATACCTTTGTTAGATTTTCCTTTTGGTTTAACCCTCATCCAAAGCATTGTCAATTTATCTCTAAATACAATTCCTAAGACAACTAAAATAATTAATCCAAGTAATAACCAAATCCACCAATAACTTCCACCTTCACTTGTTTCCTTAACACAACAAGCATCCCCAAAAGGACAATACAAAGATGTATCCTCAGAATATCCTGCATCAGTATCGCAAAAAGTTTCGCATTCTCCATCAAAATCAACACAAAGGTCTTGCTCTTCTGTCTCTTGACAAGTTCCTCCAAAACAACAATTTTCTCCAAAGTTCACATCACTCGCATCACTATTATCTACATTACCACTACAAGTTTCTCCTGAACCACAAATACTCCCACCCAATTCTACACAAGTTTCTAAAACCTTTGGAGTATCACAGCAAACCAAAGGAAAAGCACAATCATAAGTATCCTCTAATGAATTACCAATGCAACTAACAGAAGACATACAATAATAACCAGATATTTCACAATCTAATTTATCTCCTGAAGTTGATGAAGAAACACAAATCCCCCCATCACAAAATAATCCTGAAGGACAATCTGCAGTTGTGTCACAAGTTTGAATTCCTCCATTATAAACAAAGTTCCCCCAAAGAGCATATAATAAAAATCCCGTGTCTCTTGTGCTCCCCCAACAACCGTCAGTATTTTGTGCTTCATCTAATAAATATCTTTTTGCATCATCAACACCTTCTGATTGTCCTTGCAATCCTAAACCAGCAACAGCAGTATCATAAAATTTATCAAAGATAGTTCCTGGAGCTTGCCAAAAACCTTTTTGTTGATTTTGTAAAGCCAATAAATTTGTTTTAAACTCTTGATGACCAGTCAAAGAATACAAAAAAGAATCAGGCATATATTCGTCATTATCCTCAGCCATCACAATAAGATAAGGCATAAAAGCAGAAACATCATAATGCAAATAATCCAAAACCAAAGCAGACCATAAACTTCCTTCATAATCACACTGCTGGTTTTTGTGAAAACACAATGAACTAATTTGTTCTATTGTGAAACCACCAGCAGACTCTGAATGTGCTTTATTAGAAACATG
Source organism: Candidatus Woesearchaeota archaeon (assembly GCA_964604105.1). GTDB lineage: Archaea > Nanobdellota > Nanobdellia > Pacearchaeales > GW2011-AR1 > CAYZVU01. Next base: position 8,273 of record CAZRXO010000026.1, read on the forward strand.
TAATGTAGTTGAACTTTGTTTCTTAAATAATAATGTACTCAAAAAAGTTTCATCACAAGTAATTTGATATTCATTATCTAAACATTGTTGGGTATTTGAAATCTTCAAAAAATAATTTGTAAAAGGTGAAGCAGATAAAGATAAACACAAACCACCCCCGCCTTGAAAATTAGTTAATTGTTTATTCTCACCCATATCAAATTTAGCAATAACAGAATTATAACTTACCTCGCAAGAAACAACTTCACCCTCGCCAACACCCGCATCAACTTCTAAGAACCACTCAATTTCATTCGGAGATTTATTTTGATTCATCAACCATATTTCAGAAGCTTCTGTATTAACTCCTTGACTCTGCAATGCTAAAATACTTTCTGCAGTTAACTTTAAACTTAAACCATCAGACTTAGACCAATACTCGTCTGCCCCAGAAACAATTTTATCAGCGACGATTTCTGTTTGACATTCATCAACAGTCAACAAAGCAAAAGCCCGAGCATCAGCAGGAAGCGCACTGCAACCGTCAGCAACCCGCGCCTCAAGACACGCATATGCTGCATCAACTTTTTCAACATCAGTATCACCCTCGGCACCAAGAACAAAACCCATACTAAAAATTAATATCAGGAATACAGCAAACACCACCAATTTTCTCATGAATACTAAAGACAAATTATGTTTATAAATATTTTCATAGAGGAAAACATATTATTTTTGGGTTTTATCAACATCCTTCTCTTTACCAATTTTCTCTTTCCCCTTCCCCTTCACCCCATCAACTTTCTCTTTCTTCCACTTCCCCCGATTCTCATCAATAAAACTTTTTCTCACAACATAATTCACAGGATTTTTTATTTTACCGCAAAAACCATCAGGTGCACAAACTCCAATTCCTTGATAAAATTCTTTACAATTCGAAGGCAAAATCTGCTTTCTCCCATAACTCCAAATCAACTGGGATTTAATATATCCTTCTTTCAAAGGAGGTTTATTTTTTTTGTTCCAATCATAAATTCTTTTTTCTAACTCATCTCTGTCCATTCCCACATTTCTAAATAAATTTATTAAAACAAAAACTCCTCTTTTTTTCCCGTCGACAAGACCCTTCAAAATATTTTGCACACACGGCGGAAAATTCTTCTCAGAAAGTTTGTCTATCTTAATTGTTTTGTACTCTTTTGTTTTCTCTTCTATTCCTTTATCTTTCTGCCCCCACCAATCCAAAGCAGCAATTAATAATTCTCGCGCCTCACCTTCTTCAGCCTTAGGATAAAAATTCCGAACCTTAACTTTCATTGCATCTGCATCTCTTAATTCAAATTTATCAACCTTGTCTTTATCAATAACAACCGAAGACAATGAAGTTTTCTCATGAAGAGAATAAGGCATTCTAAACAAATGCCGAGGAGAAACCAAAACCAAATCAGGAATTACTTCTTTATTCACAACAACATCACTTTTTTTCAAATCCTCTGTATGTTGCTCAAGATTTTCACTTGAAGATTTATCAAATAAATTCAAAATCCCCCCCTCTCGCCGAATATATTTTTTAACAAAATCATATTTTGAACTCTTATAACTTAATTGATTAATTTTTTCTGTAACTCTATTCCGAGTCCGAAAATCAATATACCTCAAAATAATTCTTGGCCATTCAGGAAACATATTTGAAGTTTTAACACCATTCACAACTTTTGGAAAAGCCTTCCATGGAACAATTAAATGAAACCCTTTTGAACCAGAATTATGCAATAATACAGGATAATAATTACCAAAAAAAGCTTCTGTCTCTTCAACAGAAACATCATAGACCATTTCTTCCCCTTTAGGAATTACTTCTTTAATTTCAACAACAGAGATATCTGAATCAAACAATTCTCTATAATTATTAATAATTATCTTTGAGTTTTCATCATAATCCTTTTCTTTAGTCTCTTCAAACCAATCCAAAACCTTTTTTATCCTTTTCAAATTTGCCCTCTTCTTTTTTAGAGTCATCTGCTCTTGACGATGATAATTAAATAATTTAGGTTTAATTTGTTTGTAAACCTTTTTCAAACCATCTACAGGAAAAACCCTATCTCCAGCATAAGGAGAAAATTTATTTCTCTCCCTATGAAATTCTAATTTTTCTAATTCAGATTTAGGAATATGGAATAAATAAACTAAACTTCCTTTAAACATATTTCCTTGAGGTAATCTATGAGGTTTTCCTTGCTCTTTTGACAAGTTACAAGAGATATTATTTAACTTACAAAGCCAAATCATTTCTATAATTAACCTTTTAGACACAGACTTTACTACAATACCATATTCTCCAATTTTATAACCATCACCGCAAATATAACCTTTTAACATTTCTAAAAACAATTCTTCAGATAAATTCCAAGAGAAATTCGGAACATGTTTATTTTTCTTCTTTCCACAAAACTTATCAAAAAAACTAGCCCATTCTTTTGAATGAATCAAAATCTGAGTAGAATTTGGATTAGGATGTCTAATAGAAATATTTTTTTTGGTTATTAATCTTAAGAGATTTTTAACATCTTCTATATATTCTATTTCATTTTTATTAAAAGTAAACCCCACTTGATTAATAATATTAGTAATGTGGCCTTCTGCTAAAAAATAACCAATGAGCCTCATTAATTCGGAATTTACTTTAACTCTCTTAATAATATTTTTTTTGGAGTATTGGTTTTTGCTAAAAGAAAATTCATTAACCGCAATAAGATTATCCTTCACCAAAGGATTTTCAGAAGAGTTAAAAGAAATTAGAAAATCTCCCTTATTTAATTCATCAACTTTCTTTTGAACTATCTCCCCATTATTCCAAACAAAAACAGAATGATGACTTGTAGCTTTAATTGGAATTGTACTCTGGGTATGTTTAATTTCATATAAAATATCTTTATGTTCAAGAAAACCATAAACTTTTGAAAACTTCAATTTTCTATTTTTATCTAATGAAAGAACTTCTAATTCTTCTCCTTTTTTTAATAAATTTATTGCATGGTAAATTTCAGCTAAGGAAATTTCTTCTTTATTTTTAATTAAAATTGGGGTATCTCCTGAAACACTAAACTTCACCCCCACATTTTTCACACCATGAAACTTCAAAACATTAATCAACTCATTTGCCATAATCTTTGAATAATCAATATATTTTGAATCAATATCCAACAAAAGGTCCCACCCCATCCTAATATCATTTGCCTCTTGCTCACTCATCCCTGTCTTAATATCCAAGGGGGCTTTCCACAATTCCTCAGAGCAATGAAAAGATGTCGCACCCTTTTTCACAAAAGCCACAATATCTCCAGGATACTCAAATGAATCTGGCCGCTTTCCAAAACCCTCAAAATACCGAGGGGAAATCTCTCGATTCCGAGAAAAATTAAACATCGCTTTCTGCACATCTGCACGAGAATAATAAATATTCACAAGATTTCGAATTCGCTTTTCTCGAATAGATATTTCTTTATTCTCTTCCATTTTATTTTGATTGATTTTGCGAACTAATAATTGAAACTTGCCTTTGGCAAGTTTTGGGTGGGAGGGTATGGGCTCTGAGCAAAAAATCAAACACACCTTCTTCAACCATAAAAAAGAAATGTCAGGGAAGTTTAAAAGTTTGATTATACTCTAAGGAGTGAGAAATTATTTTATTTTTTAAGTTTTAATCCAGTTGCAGAAGAATAATATTCCACAGTCGGCAACCCTTCATCGATTATACGAAATTTTAAATCAGTAAGAGCTTCATAATTTTTTACAAAAGGGAAATCCGAAGGATCACAACTTTGCTTAAAAGAAGTGCCTTTGGTGGAAACAGATTCTAAAACATAATCGTCTAATTTTCTTCCTTTAGATTCAACATAATCTCTCGCCGAACATGTTAATGCTTTCATTTTCTCCCCCCAATCAAAACTTTTTTATAAACTTCCCAAGCTTCTTTATCAAAAGGATTTTTTCTTCTGCAATCTACTATTCTTGAGATTGATCTTAATAACCTATTATTGCTTCCACAAACTTTTCTTTGATATTTTATATCTGTAACAAAACTCTCCCCAAAAGATCCAAAATCAGGTGAACCTGCAACCGCAGTAAATTGATCTCTTTGTAGTTTGTTGCCATTAGTTAAACTATAAAAGTCAAACCCACAAGTTAATCTTATAAGTTTTTCTGATCCTGCAAATTCTATTGGACTTCTATGAATCATCCCTCCTCTACCTCCAGTAGTTATTTCAATAATTTCTCCACCATCATAATTATATTCCGTGAATTTATTAGGATCATCCCAATCACGAGCATAAATTACCCTACCTAAATCTAATTCTACTTTTTTTATTTCTGGTTCTAAATATCCTCTTTTTTCCATTTCTTTCCAATTGCCCCGATGTTCTGTAATTGCGTTTCTAAATAGTAAATCTAAATAAGAGCCTCTTCCTACTTCATTACTTGGAGAATACCTCGTTGGATCTTCTGGTTTTCTATTAACATGATAAAAAATATTTACCCCCATATCCCTTTCTAAGTCAGAAACTATCTTCACAGTTTTTCCATCTCTTACACTTCTTATTCTATCATTTATACTTCTTTTCATTTTTTTCATTCAATCTTCAATTCCTCTTTCATAACTGCATCAACAAGAGTTTTCTTTAATTCATCATCCTGAATCGGAGGGCAAAGAGTCCCATAAGAAAAACTATATCCTTGTTCTCCATATTTTACATTTGCATCTTCCATTGCTTTTTGAAGATTCCCATCCGCAGGTATTTTTTTAATACTCCTGTGCAAAGGACCTATTTTAGATTCATATCCTGGAACAACAAAAATATACCTCATTGAATTTGTTTTATGGGGGTAATTCTTATCTTTATAACCAAGATAAATATATTCAGGACCATTATTTTCAATAGTTGTATCTACAAATTGCGCTTCAATATTAAACGGAAGATCCATTTCTCCAATACAACTTCGATATATCTTTTTAGGGTCTTTGGATCTTCCCAAGAAATTATAATGAGATATAGCACCCCAATTTAATTTTTCGGCTTAACCGAAAAATCTATCAATTC
>CAZRXO010000027.1:0-11999 GCA_964604105.1 Candidatus Woesearchaeota archaeon
TACCGACGGTAATAAACTATTTAAATTTTGTTAATTGTGGGACAGCCTGCGAAGCGAGAACTGATGAAATGAGGAAATATGGAAGAACTTTGGTTTATTCAAGAATACAAAAACTTCTTACACCTGAAAGACGTAATGTTCTTGATTTAGTAAATCATGGTTTGGCAATGATTGACGATGTAATTGATTCACATGCTGAACCATTAAAATATTTAGAGCATATCCAAAAAATTTTTCAGAGAAGTTATTCTGGTGAGAATGTTCAAATAGCAAACCCTGAAGAAAAATCCGTTGTTGATTTAGGTTACGTTTTAAATAAATTAACTTTTGCAAAGTTTCCGCATTTTACAAATCGTGTTATTGGCAAACATACTTACGCAAAAATTCTTGCTTATTGGAGGGTAGAAGAGAAAAACTTCCAGAGGAGAGGAAATGTTTTAAGTAAAAATACTTTAGATGAAATAACCTTCGGTATTGGGAGTTTAGTTGGAGAGCAATTTCTTTCTATTTTAGATCCGTCTAGAAATCCTCAGGGAGATATTCTATTAGCAAAAGCTTATGGTTTTGCAGTAAAATTAGCAGATAATCTTTGTGATTTCAGGGAAGATATCAAAAAGGGTTTTGTTAATATACCTTTAGAAGAAATTCATCATATTCGGGGGGTTAATATTCAAAATGCTAAAATTGCACAAATACATTTAGATAAACTTTCCTTAAGCACAGAATATATCGAGAAGGAATATAAACGAGTGAAAAAAGTTTTTGATTCTGCAGATAATCTTCTTTTATTAATTAAAAAACGCCGACCGATTTGGAGAAGGAAATTACAGGAAAGACTATCTCTTTTTGGACAATTTTGCCATACTTGGTTTAATCAAGCAAAGGAATTTGCGATTATTGAGACATTAAGAAATTATGATATAAGTTTGTCTTCAAAAATAAATTTTCTAAGTTTTGATGGGTTGCGTGAGATTGAAAAAAAATACGAAATGGAAATTGGAGACGTTCTTTTAAATAGTTATGAACAAGAAGCAAGAAATACAAGATTAGTTAATGATTGTGATCCAAATTATAGTCCTTATGCTCACGAAAAAACTTCTGAAGCGAATAGAATAATAAGAAGTTTAATACAATATAGGTCTGAAATAAAGGAAGTATTAGATTTAGGGTGCGATAATGGAGAGAGAACTGTTGAACTTTTCGAAGGAAAAGATTTATATGGGATAGAATCAGTTGGGATTACTCTTAATGAAGCAAGAAAAAGAAAAATTGAGGTTTATCAAGGATCAATGATCCAAGAGAATTATCAGGATAAAGCAAATCCTTGTGGTAGAAAGTTTGGGTTGGTTTCTTTGGTTGGAGAGATGATAAATTTTGTTGGTTTAGATGTAGAGGATCTATTAAAAAGATCTGTAGAGCAAGTTAAAGACAAAGGTTATTTTTTGATTACTAGTATGCATCCTAAATCAGATGAATATCCCGAAGGAAAATTTGTTATTTGGTCCCATACAAAATCCACGCAAGGGAAATGGTTACTTGATGAAAAAAAGATTCCTCGCACTTTTTTGATTTTATCCGAACGAGAATTGCAACAAAGATTAAATAAGGTGGTGCAGAAAACAGGATATAATTTAGTTCTTCAAGAGAAAAAGATTGTAAATAATTATTATGAAGATATAGCTCTTGGAATTTATCTTCTTCAAAAACAATAGTTTTTCATTTAAACTTCAATTTTTTAGTCTTCCCAAACTTTTTCATCATCTTTTGCATTTGTTTTTGAGACATGCCTTGAGAAGGGTCCATATTTCCTATTCCGCCTTTGACCATTTCGTTTAGCATTTTGTATTGTTTGAGAAGAGAACGAACGTCGCTGTTGTTGACTCCTGCTCCTTGTGCTACACGGCTTATTCGTGAAGTTTGTTTCTCAAAGATATCTGGATTTTCTTTTTCTTGTTTTGTCATTGATTTGATTATGTGTTCCCATTTAGCAATTTTTTCTTCTTGTGTTCCAAGCATGCCCTCTGGAATCTTTGCAGAACTAAAACCTGGAATCATGGATTTCATTTTCTCAAAGCCACCCATTTGATTCATTGATTTAACTTGCTCAATAACATCTTCTAAACTAAGTTTGCCTTTTTCAAGTCTTTCTTGCATTTCTTTTTGTTGGTCTTCATTTGTTACTGATTTTATTTTTTCAATTAAAGATTGTAAGTCGCCCATTCCTAAAATTCTTGAGAGAAATTGTTTTGGGTTGAATTCTTCAATGTCGTTTATTTTTTCTCCATTTGTTATGAAATATACGGGTGCATTTGTTTCTGCGCAAGCTGTTAATGCTCCGCCACCTTTTGCAGTTGAATCCATTCTTGTGATTATGACACCTGTTATTTTTACGGCATCTTGAAATTCTTGTGCTTGTTTTTTTGCAGCTTGTCCAATGTCTGCAGGCATGACTAAGATTATTTCTGTTGGTTGAATTGTTTTTGATAAATCTTTTATTTCAGAAATTAACTCTTTATCGAGGGTGTGTCTTCCTGCGGTGTCGATTAAAATTAATTCAGTGTCTTTAAGTTGCTTTTCAAATTTCTTGTAGGTCTTGACTGCATTTGTTTCTTTCATATCTACGAGCACATTTAGTTTGTTTCTTTCTGCTAATTGTTTTAATTGTTCTTTTGCTGCTGGTCTGTGGACATCTAATCCTACCATTGTTGTTTTCTTTCCTCTTTTGGAGAACCAATTTGCGAGTTTAGAAATTGTGGTTGTTTTACCTGCTCCGTATAATCCCAAGAGCATGATTTTATTTTGTTTTGATTTAAGTTCTAGTTTTTTTTCTTTTCCTAAAATGTTTGCTAATTCGTCGTGGAGAAGTTTGATTATGTGTTCTTTTTTGTCAATGCCTTTTATTCTTTCGTCCTGGGCTGCTTGTTTGATTTTCTCTGAAAGTTGTTTTACTAAAATTACATTTACATCTGCTTCGATTAATGCTCTTTGTAAATCTCGGACTATTTGGTCAACGAGATTTTTATCTAAGAATATAGCATTTGCTATTTTGTCTGTTGCTTTTTTTAGAACTTGTCCTAGTTTTTCTAACATTTTAAAATTTGTCAAATTTGTTGGGACCATCCCGCCCGCCCAAGGCTCCTCGCCTTTCGGGCTCGTCGCGAATTGATATTGCAACAAATTTGGATTTTTTATTATATTAAAAGAAGTAGATTGGGGATTATTAAAGTTTCGGGTGTGTTATTTAAATTTTATTTTATTGAATAATTTGAATGTGTTATTATTTTAGAAAAGTAACATAATAGAAAAGTTTTCTGAGATTTTTCAAGGTTGGTGTGCTTATACAAGTTGGGCAAATACACATAAATTAATGGAAAAATTGAAAATTAAATTACTTTTTAGATAATATTTAATTTAATTCTTCAGTATCTCTGATAATTTTTTGTCATTTGGAATTCAGATTTCCACAAAATTTGACATTCGTCGAAAACCTTCCCTCTTCACCCCCGCTACTCCAAATATTTGGGGTCCCAAAATTTCTTTATAACTATCTGGGATACTATTCTTACCAAAAAGTTTATAAATTATACATTCTATTAATAATTATATATGGGGTTATACAATGGTAATTGAAATTAAAACAAGAAAGTGGGGAAATTCTGTAGGAATTGTTATTCCTAAAGAGACTCTTAATCAATTGAATCTTAAAATAGATGAAGAAGTTCTTATAGAGATTCATAAAAAAGAAAATGTTCTTAAGGAGTTATTTGGTGCTTTGAAGTTTACTAAGTCCTCTAGAAAAATATTAAATGAGGTGAGAGAAGACTTTGAAGGAAAATGGATGTAAAAAAATGTTTTGATACTTATGTTCTTATGGAGGTTGCTCTTGGAAATAAAAAATTTGCAGATTATGTTCATTCAGATTTTATTATAACTGATTTAACTCTTGCAGAATTTTATGCTGTGTTATTAAGAGAGTTTGGTGAACAAACTGCAGATTATTGGTATAATAAATTTAAACATTATTCTACGACTGTTATTAAATCAACACTTATTAATGCGATTAAATTTAGATACAAATATAGGAAGAGAAAGATATCTTTTTTTGATGCAGTGGGATATGTATTTTCTTTAGAGAATAATTTCCCTTTTGTAACTGGAGATAAAGAATTTGAGAATTTTAAGGGTGTTGAATTTAAAAAAAAATAATCAATCAAGCCCCAATTTCTCAATAAACTTTTGTTTGTCAAAAACTTCGATTTTGTCGTATTCCTGTCCGGTTCCAAGATAGAGTATTGGCTTTTTTGTAACATAACCTACTGATAGTGCTGTTCCGCCTTTTTCATCAATATCTGCTTTGCTTAAAATTATTCCGTCGATTCCAATTGCAAAGTTGAAACTTTTGACTTGCTCGACAGCGTCGTTGCCGGTTATTGATTCTCCGACGAAGATTTTTGTGTCTGGTTTTGCAACTCGATTTATTTTTTCTAATTCCTGCAATAAATTTTTAGATGAGTGCATTCTGCCTGCAGTGTCAATTAGCACGCAGTTTATGAAATTCTTTTTTGCATATTGAATTGCATCAAATGCCACAGAGGCTGGGTCGCTCCCATATTCATTTGCAATTACTTTGATTTCTAATTTTTCTCCGTGTTTTTTTAGTTGGTCAATTGCTGCTGCCCGAAAAGTATCTGCTGCAGCGAGGACACACGTTAGGTTGTTATCTTTTATTTGTTGCGCGATTTTTGCGATTGTTGTTGTTTTGCCTGTTCCATTTATCCCACAAAATAAAACTACATAAGGCTCTTTTGATTGGTCTTGGGATTTTTCTTTTATTTTTTCCACAAGGTTGAATGGTTCAATTAAAATATCTTGAAGAATTTTTTTGATTGTTTCATTTATTTGTCCTTCAATTTCTTTTTTTAGGAATTCTTTATTGACTATTTCTTGTTTTAACTCTTTTATGATTTTGTCTGTAACTTCTAATGCTACATTGTTTTCTAAAAGGAGCATTTCTAATTCTTCTGCATAGACATCAAATTCTTTTTCTGAGATTTTTACTTTTGAAATTTTTGAAGTTACTCTTTGGAAGAAGGATTGTGTTCCGGGTTCTGGTTTTTCTTGTTCGTCAGTATCGGGGGAAAATTGCTCGCCTGACGGCTCGGATTTAGATCGCTTCACATCTACCTCTCGGGTAGATGTTTCGTTGGGAAGTTTATTATCTTGGGAAGGGGTTTCACTTGTTGGTTCAACTATTGCTAAATCAGGAGTTTTAGTCTCTGGTTCTTTTTTTTCTTTGTGTTTTTTAATTTGTTTTTCTAATTTTTTTGCTTGCTTCTCAAGTTTTTTTAAATCAGGTTTTTTTGATTCTTTGATTATCTCTATTTGTTCTTCTATTTTCTTTTCTTGCTCGTCGGGTTCCCGCCCACCCAACTCAGTTGGGCTCCTCGCTTCGCTCGTCGCAGATTTGATATCCGACGAGCTTAATTCTTCTACAATTTCTTCTTTTTTTACTTCTTTAGAGAACTTCTGTGTCCAAGATTTTAGTTTGTTTTTTAGTTTTGAGAACATTTTAGTATCTGAACCTCCTTGAATAATCTTTGTGGTTGAACCACTCTATTATAATTGAGAGAATTTCTATTTTGTTTGGGGTTGTTATAGAGTAAATTAATCTCCATTCATAGGGTAAATCATACTTCCATAAATTATTGATTTGATATTTTTTTATATACTCTTTGGGTATTAATTTTTTTGGGATTCTTATCCCACAGAAAGCATTTTCTTCTATATCTCTGATGGCTCTTTTGATGAATTTTTTTATTTCATTGGTTTCTTGTAGATTGTAAAATGCTTTTTCGATTTTGTCATCTGCAAATACAGCATAGGAGTTTTTTTTCATAATTTTATTCTCCTTCTGTCCATAAATTTTTTAGCTGTTTCTGGGGACCAAATATAAACAATGTGTTCGTCTTTGCCCCAACCTATTTTGTTTATACTTTGTAAATAATCAATAACAATTAAGTATGTTTGCCACATGACTTTTTTTGGAAGCTTTTTCCAGAGTTGTGTTCTATTGAATTCTCCAGAATATTTTTCTATAAATTTTTCTATCATCATGACTGTATCTAATGTCGGGCTTCTTATGAAAGGATTTTTTGATTCTTGTTTTAACATATCTTGTGATATATCAATTGATATATAAATGTTTTGGTGAGTTTAAAATAGAAATTAATATAAAGGGCTTTTTCTTAGTGTGATTATTCTCTAAAGAGTTAGAAGGAGGTGTAAAATGAAAAAACAAAAGTGTGATAATCGAACAGCTTATGTTGTTGCTGGAATTGTTGTGTTGGTGGTTTTAGTTTTAGGGCTTGTGCCATCGATGACCGGTGAAGCAATACTTAAAACAGAGAAAAAAGGATTTTTTCAAAAGTTTGTTGATAAGTTTAAAGGAGTTAGTTCTCCAGAGCAGGAATTAAAAGAAAATGTTCCAGTACAAACTATGGGAGAGAATCTTGGTGTAGAAATTGAAACTGTTAGAATTAAAAATGCTATTTTGGAGGATTTAGAAAATCTCGAAAATCAATTTGAAGGTTTTGAGGGAATGAAAGATCAAGTAGCAGATAGTCTGCAAGGTGCTTTTGAAGATGCTGCATATACTGAGAAAAAACTGGGGGGGCTGGAAATTGAAATGAAAGATAGTGGAAATATGTATATATTTTTTCGTGATGGGGAGGTTGTTAAAGTCTTTGCAAGAGCATTGGATGGTTCTTGGACAGTAAATGGTCTTCCTGATATGGATGAGGATGGGATTCCAGATTCTGAAGATACAGATATAGATGGCGACGGAATTCCTAATTGGAACGATCCTGATGAGGATGGAGATGGTAAACCTGATGATAAAGATGGTGATGGAAAAACAAAATGTGGTAAAGATGGAATATGTGGAAATGAAGATGACGATCCAGATGATAATGATAAAGACAAAATAATTCATTATTTTAAAGATGACTTTACATATTCTTTTGAGGATTCTATTAAAAATGGATTTACCACAGTAATCTACTCTTTTGATGAACAAGGACAAGTATATCGAGAAATGTATTTGAGCAAAGAACAGATAACTCAATTCTAAATTTTTTATTAATTTATTTTTTTATTTTTTTATTCTTATTCTTTATCTCATAAATCCTTAAATAGTTTTTATGCTCTTGAATATTTATGTTAAAAGGTATTTTAGTTATTATCGACGGGCTTGGAGATTTGCCTTGCAGGTTGCTTGGGGATAAGACTCCTTTAGAGGCGGCTGCAATTCCGAATATGGATTTTTTGGCTGCGCGAGGGGAGCTGGGTTATATGTATCCTGTTAAACCTGCTTATGTTCCTGGTTCTGGAGAGGCTTTGTTTTCTATTTTTGGGAATAATCCGATTGGTGGTGTGCGGGGGCAGTTAGAAGCACGAGGCACAGGAATAAAACTGGTTCATGGAGATTTGGCGATAAGGGTAAATTTTGCTACGATTGATAATTTGAAAGATGGAAATATTTTAGATAGAAGGGCAGGACGGACTTTGATAGATTCAGAGATTGAAGATTTGTCTCGGGCATTGAATGAAATTAAATTGCCTTGTGATTTTGTTTTTAAACAAACTTTGAATCATCGGGCGGTCTTGGTTTTGCGAGGGGGTTTTTCAGATAATATTTCTTCAAATGATGCTGTTTATCGTCAAGGAAAATTTCATGATTCAGATAAAACCAAAAATGTAAGGGCTTTGGATGAAGAGGAAAATACTCAACACACAGCAAATATTGTAAATGAATTTTTAATAAAGGCACATGAAATTTTGAAGAATCATCCTGTTAATTTGAATCGAAAAAAAAAGGGTTTGATGTTGGCAAATTATCTTTTGACAAGAAGTTCTGTTAATGAAGAATTAAAATTAAAACAATATAGGAATTGGCTGGCTTTCACTTACACTCCGATTACAAATGGTTTTGCTGAGGCATCTGGGATGAAAATTTTCTCATTTGATTATCCTAAGTTCAAAGGAGTTGATGCTTATGGGAATTTTTATGAAGGATTGAACAAGGCTTGTAAGTTAGCGATTAAGACAATTAAAAAAAATTATAAAAATTTTGATTATGCTTATATTCATCTTCGGGAAACAGATAATGCAAGTCATGATAATAAACCTATTGAGAAAAAAATTATGATTGAACATATTGATAGTGTTTTGTTCAGATTTTTGAGGAAGTTTGCTCCTTATAATAAAATTAAAGTTGTTGTGACAGGAGACCATTCAACTCCGTGTAAATTTAAGAATCATACTGCTGACCCTGTGCCTGTTTTGTTTTATAATGATTCTATTCCTCGAGAAAAACACTTTAATGAAAAAGAAGCTCGGCTTGGAAAGTTGGGAAGAATGAATGGTGGGGAACTTTTTGAGAAGACTTTTTTTGGAAAAGTAAAAGATTAATTTTTTAAACTCGGATTAACAATAAGTTTTTATGAATTTCATAAAGAAGTGTAAAGAAGGTATTTTTGACGAGGCTGTTCATCTTCAATTTCAAAAGTTTTCTAAAGGGGAATTTCGTGATAGGGCGGGGGTTCAAGTTAAGAAGACCGGAAAGAAATTCACGATTTTTACAGATGCTGAATTTTCAAACGAGCTTGTTAGAACCTGTGCTGAAAAACTTGGAAGCGAAAAAACTCGAGTTACTGGTGCAGTTGTTTCTACTTCGGATTTAACTGGAAGATTGGATTTTAAAGAGAAGAAACAATTTCAAGGCGTGAAGAGATATTTAATTGATAAAGAAATGTCTGGCGATGAGATTATTAGTTTGCTTAATGAATTTCCTAAAACTTTTTTTGCTTTGACTTTTGATGCAGGAGATTGTAAGTTGAAGATTAGGCCAAAGGCTCCGAAATCTGGAAAGCCAGCAAAACCAGGAGAAATAAGAAAACCTGACTTTTGTAAATTGATTACAACAGATGCTCAAATTGGGGCGAGTTTTGTGTTCGAGGTTTCGAATTTTCAAAAAGCAGAGATTACTCACAATTATTTTATTGAGGATATTATTGTTCCTGATGAATTAAAATCTGAAAAAGATTTTGCAATTGTTCGAGAGAAATCTCTTAGAAAAGGTATAATTGTTCGTGAGGCTTTGATTGATGAAAAGATGATGAAGAGTGAGATTGTTTTTGAGGCTTAGTAAAGTTTTATAAATTTGAACTACTTTCTATTGATGAAATGGCTGAACAAAAATTAAAATTTTTGAATATCCATTTTACAAGATAAAATGGCAGAAGATATTTATTTCCAAAAAGTTATGACGACAATTATTTTAGTTGCACTAATTGTTTTATCTTATTTTTTGTTAAAGCCGATTCTTTTGTCTATTATTTTAGGGGTTCTTTTAGCTTTTATCTTTACCCCTGTTTACAAATTTTTATTTAAATATATCAAGATTAAAGATTTGTCTGCAATTTTAATTTGTGTTTTATTAGTAACTATCTTAGTTTTACCTTTGTGGTTTTTAACTCCTATTGCTGTTGAAGAATCTTTTAAGATTTATGTTGCTTCACAAAATGTGGATTTTGTAACCCCGTTGAAAGCTCTTTTTCCTTCTCTTTTTGCATCTGAGCAATTTTCTTCTGAAGTTGGTGGAATTTTATCTTCTTTTGTTTCAAGATCAATTAATTCTTTAATTAATTATTTTTCTAATTTTATTTTGGATTTTCCCTCGCTGATGTTACAATTCTTAGTTGTCTTGTTTACTTTTTATTTTGTTCTTCGGGATCAAGAATTTATTTTAGATTATGTTAGAAGTTTACTTCCTTTTTCTAAAACTGTTCAAGATAAGTTGTTTGATTATTCAAAGGGGATAACCTTTTCTGTTTTGTATGGGCAATTTGTTGTGGGTGTTATTCAGGGTGTTATTTTAGGTATTGGGCTTTTTATTTTTGGTGTTCCGAATGCGGTTATCTTAACCTTGCTTTCTATTGTTGCAGGAATTTTCCCAATTATTGGAACTGCTTTGATTTGGATTCCAGTTATGATTTATTTATTTGTTGCTGGAAATTCTGTAGCAGCATGTGGGATTTTAGGTTTTGGGATAATTTCTTCTTCTGTAGATAATTTATTACGACCATTGATTATCGCGAAGAGAACACATATTTCTTCTTCAATAATTATGATTGGTATGGTTGGGGGATTTTTCTTGTTTGGGGTTTTAGGATTTATCTTGGGGCCTTTGATTTTATCTTATTTACTTGTTGTTTTAGAAATTTATAGAAATAAAAAGATTCCTGGTTTGTTAATTCAAGAAGAAATGAAAAAAGCATAAGTATAAAAATTATTTTTCTTTTAGTTTATTAGAGATTAAATTGATTTTGTTCTCTAAAAAAGAGGAAAATAAATGGAACTAAAAGTTAAATTTTTTAAAAATTGGTTTGCGGGAGTGCCTGTTGCAATGCTTGATACTTCTACTGCAGTGAAGATCGGGGTTCATACTCAAGAGAGAATTTTAATCAGAACTCTTGGAAAAAATTCTAAGCAGATTTCTACAATTGTGGATATTGTTGGGAAGTTGGTTGGAGACGATGAAATTGTTGTTTCTTCAGAGATTAAAAAAATTTTGAGTTTGAAGGTTGGAGAAAAAGTAGAAATTAGTTTGACTCCTGCTCCTGTTAGTATGGATTATATTAAGAAAAAATTAAATGGAACTATTTTGAAAAAAGAGGAGATTTATGAGATTGTCAGGGATATTGTGAATAATTCTTTATCTGAATCAGAGATTGCACTGTTTGTTTCTGCAATGTATGAGAAAGGAATGAATTTTAAAGAGACTATTTATTTGGTTAAAGCGATTTTAGAGACAGGGAACAAATTAATTTTGAAATCAAAGTATGTTGTTGATAAACATTGTATTGGTGGTGTTGCAGGGAATCGGACGACTCCGTTGGTTGTTTCTATTTGTGTTGCTGGAGGTTTGATTATGCCGAAGAGTTCTTCTCGTGCAATTACTTCTGCTGCTGGAACTGCGGATGTTATTGAGATGGTTGCAAATGTTGATGTAAATACAAAAGATTTAAAGAAAATAATTAGTCGTGTTGGGGGATTTATGGTTTGGGGTGGGGGTTTAGGAATGGTTCCTGCTGATTCTAAAATTATTTATATTGAGAAACAATTGAAAATTGATCCTGAAGCACAATTGTTAGCCTCGATTATGGCAAAGAAATTAGCAATGGGTGCAAAATATATTTTGATTGACATTCCTTATGGAAGGGGTGCGAAAGTTAGTCGACAAAATGCTTTGAAAGTAAAGAAAAAATTTGAGCGGCTTGGAAAATATTTTCATAAAAAGATGAAAGTTGTTTTAACTGATGGTTCGCAACCAATTGGAAATGGGATTGGCCCGGCTTTGGAATTAATTGATGTTGTAAAAGTTTTAGACCCCAATGCAATTGGTCCTGGGGACTTGGAAGATAAATCTGTTTTTTTAGCAGGACAAATTTTTGAATTATCTGGGAAAGTTCGAAAAGGGCAAGGGGAGAAATTTGCTCGAGAGATTTTAAAATCAGGAAAAGCATTTAAGAAATTTAATGAAATTGTCGATGCACAGGGTCGTGTTTTAAAGAGAATTCATTTGGGGGAATTTAAAAAAGATATTTTTGTTAAGAGAACTTGCATTATTGAAGAGATTGATAATAAGAAAATTAATAATATGGCTCGTGTTGCGGGTTGTCCTGTGGATAAATATTCTGGGCTTTATTTGCATAAACATGTTGGAGAGAAATTGATGAAGGGTGAGAAAATTTTGACGGTTTATACTGATTCTAAATCTCGAATGAAACATGCTTTGAAATTTTATAAGAAGAAGAAACCTGTGAAGTTTGGTTGAATGAAATTGCTCGCTGTCGCGAGGATTGATACTAACTCCAAATTCTGTTTCGCAGGCTGTCCCACATTCCAAAGAATTATTAACTAAAATAAAACTAAAATTC
>CAZRXO010000028.1:0-11892 GCA_964604105.1 Candidatus Woesearchaeota archaeon
AATTAGAATTGATAGATTTTTCGGTTAAGCCGAAAAATTAAATTGGGGTGCTATAGAAGTAGGACATTAGAATTATCAAAAAGTGAATTAGAAAGTATGATTTTTTGGGACTATTCAAGAGAAGTTGCGCAAGAGAAATTAAAGGGTCTTGAAAGTATGCAAGAAAGCACGAAGTTTCATAAATTTTATAATCCATTTAGTGCTCTTGGTTCTATTTATTTGCTTGGGGTGGGTGGGTTGGCGTGTATGGCTACATTATTTCATTATGCTCCTGAAGAGCAATCTGGCAATTTCTGGACTGCAGTGATTTCTTCGATTGTGGAGGTGTTTGGTTTTGAATCAACAAGAAGAGTAACTAGGAGAATATATGATAAAAAATCAAATTCTCTTAAAGAAAAAATAGAAAAGTATGATTTAGAAATGCAAAAAATTTCCTCTTCAGATGCAGAAGTTATTCCTGTAGGCCCCGCACATGCATCTTATAAAAAATGTATGTTTAGATTGGATAAAAAGGAACCCACAACAAAGGAATTAATGGGGTTAAATCAAGACCTTCTCAAAGCATACCGCGAGGCAGGCGCTAAGATTTAAAAACATTCTTCTCTTTTCTAATTCATGGGAGCGTTAAGAACTATCGGATTAATCTTTGTTACAATTTTATTTTTCGTCGGGATGATGGCCACAGGCACACTTCTTGTTATTGTAAATTCTCTTGATTATGATAATGTTGAGGCAGATCTAAACAAAGTAGTAAAAGAGGTTATCCTCGAAGAGGTAGCACAATTTGACGAAGAAGATTTTAATAAAATGCAAGAAGATTGTGCATTAAAAGAAACTTACACTTTAGAGGCAGATGAAA
Source organism: Candidatus Woesearchaeota archaeon (assembly GCA_964604105.1). GTDB lineage: Archaea > Nanobdellota > Nanobdellia > Pacearchaeales > GW2011-AR1 > CAYZVU01. The sequence goes on from CAZRXO010000028.1 coordinate 860, forward strand.
CTGAATTTGATTTGACAGTTCCTTGTGATATTGTGGAGCAAGGTAAAGATGCTGTAATGGATTATTATGCCGAAAGTTTAACTTCCCAAATTTATAAGCAAAATTATACTTGTGAATTTTGGGATTGTGTTGGAGAAGAGAATAATCTTTTCTTTTTATTTTCTGAAGAATCTTATGATTATTGGAATAGTAAATTTTACCTTGCTTTGGGATTAACAATTTTCTTTTTCATTTTAATATTCTTGATTGCAGAAAATAAATCTAATTCTTTTATCCTTGCGGGCATCATAATGATTATCTCTGGCTTACCCCTACTATTGGGCAAGGTTATCATAGGTAGTTTTATGGGGGAGTTTTTGCAGTTCTTGACTTTTATATTTTCAAGTGCTTATTGGGTTGCAATTAAAATTTTTGCATTTGCTGTTGTTGTAATTGTTGTCGGAATTCTTTGGAAAGTTTTCCATGTTGGATTGTGGGTTAGTAAAAAATTTGGTAGAAGTGGGGAGAAGGTTGTTGAGGAGAAGAAGTAATTATCTTAGGTAAAAATTCACATCAGTTGAACAATTATGTTAAGTTTACTTTTGGGATTAATAGATTTCTTAGCGGAACATTCTGACCGAGTCGAATGTGAAGCAAAACATATAAACCAACTTTTTTTACATTAATCATGAGGAAATGTATTGCAATGTTTTCTAATGGATTAGATTCTCGATTAGCTGTGATGTTAATGAAAGAGAAAGGTTTTGATGTAACGGCAATTCATAATAAATATCCTTTTAGTAAGAATGTCGATAAAGAAGCTAAGAAGTTTTGTAAGGAGCAAAAAGTTAAGTTGCATATTTTTGATTTTACAAAAGGCAAAGCTTTGCAAGATTATTTGGAGATGATTCGTAAGCCGTGTTTTGGTCGCGGAACTGCATTAAATCCCTGTATTGATTGCAGAATTCTTGGATTGAAGGTTGCGAAAAAATTTGCAGATGAAGAGAAAATAAAATTCATTGCTACAGGGGAAGTTTTAGGACAAAGACCTATGAGCCAACATGCTAAGGCGATGAAAATTATCGAGGAGAAATCTGGATTGAAGAAAAGATTGCTTCGGCCTTTGACTGATTTGGGAATTCATGGTAGGAGAAGAATAGAACAGATGAAACTTGCAAAAAAATTTAAGATTGATTATCCAAATTCAGGTGGGGGTTGTCTACTTTGCGAGAAGCAATATTGTAAAAAATTAGAAAAAGTTTTGGATAAGAAATTAGATTTTAAGAGGATTAAATTGCTTAGTGTTGGGAGACATTCTGAAGGTTGCGAAATTATCCTTGGTAGGAATCATAAAGAGAATTTAATTTTGGGAAAGCAAAGAGGAATTAAAATTATTCCCAAACAACCTGGACCTACAGCATTAGTAAGATATAAAAAAGATATTCCTAAAGCAAAAGAATTAATAAGAAAATATTCTAAACATGGGATTAAAGCATTTGAAATTAAAGTATAGATATTTATTTAAAGTAATTTTTAGAGAGTATTTTATGGCTAAAGAAACCCAAGAAAATGCTTTTGGAAAGGAACTATTAGAGTTATTAATGGAAAAAAAGATGTGGCGACAGCCCATTATAAACAGAATAGGAAAAAAAGGGGCAGATAGACTTTTCAGTTATTATAGTACCTGTAGGGGGATAGAGAAGCAGGTAAAAAATCCAGGGTTAAATTGCAATATTGAAAGAATAGAAGATATTGGAAATGGGAATATTAAAATAACCCTCTCTGATAAACAGGTTCATTATTCTAGGAGAGTTACTTTACCAAGAGAAGTTAGGCCTTATTTTGAGAATTTAAGGGGGCAGTAATTTTATAATCCCTAACCTTTTCTATTAATTATGTGCCAACAATGTGAAACAAAGCCTGTGTATGAATTCACAAATAAAAGAAAAGTTTGTAAGACCTGTTTTATTCGTTGGTTTGAGAAAAAAGTTTTTTACACAATTCGGAAATTTGAAATGACTTCTCAAGGCGAAACTATCAGTTTTGAAAAAGGAAATGGTTTTAGAAGTGTTGTGCTTGAAAATGTTTTAGAAACCTTTTCAGAGAAGGCAGGAAATAAAATTGTTAGGTTGTCTCGCAACAAGTTGCTCGAAATTTGTAACTCGCAATCGTCTTCGCCAGATTGTTCGCTTAAGGGAAATAAATTAAGTAAGAAAAATTCCTTGATTAATAGTTTTGGTAAGCTTCGAGTGAATGGTAATGAACAAGCTAATTTAAAGATTGCAACCCCTGAAACATCTGATTCAATTGCAGAAAAAATTATCCGCGAAATTATCGAGGGTAAACTTGATATGAAAAAGCATGCTCCGATTGGGGGAAATGTAATTAAACCATTGTATTTGTTTTTAGATAAAGAGGTATCGCTGTATGCTAAATTGAGGGGTTTGAAGTTCAAGAAAGAGAAGAGCAAGGGCAATAAAATTGATGAATTTCTCGAGGAGATGGACAAAAAACATCCTGAATTATATCATGCGGTTGTGAATAGTTATTTGGAATTGTATTCTTGAAAAGAGGCTTTGCGTATAAATTCGGAAATTACTTTCTAACAACAACATAAACCTTTCTACCTAAAAATTCTTTTGGTGCATCTATTTTAGCCCCATTGCCAAATTTTGTTTAAATAAAAAGATGTCTTTATTATTTCATGGAAGGAACTACGATATATCTTACAAAAACTAAATTTAGGTCGGAGAGTTAATTTATACGCAAAGCCTTGAAAAGAGAAAGGTTTATTAATTAAAATTATTTCTTAGCTTTCTCAGCATTTTCTTTCTCGTATTTTTCAACAAATTTATGAATGAATTTTTTGTTTTCTGCTTTTTCTGCTTTTATCTCTTTAATTGTAAAAACCTCAATTCCGTCTTTTACTTTTTTATCTGAACTTACAAAAATCATTGATCGTTCTCTAATCTGTTTAGATAATAATACTTCTCTATCTGCGAGAGAGGAGATTTTTTTTGAGGAAGTAATTAAAGTTCCCATGCTCATAAATTTCAAAATTGGTCCTTCGTGCTTTGCAACAATGGCCCCATAATTAACAGAGATTCCAAAATCAATTTTTTGCTTTGCTAATTTATTGTGTTTTTCTAAAAGCTCTTTTGCTTGTTGTGCAAAGACTATCGCTGTTTTTTCATTTTTGAAAGTTTTTGTTTTCAAAGGTGCAAAAATAAAAAAGATATTATCTTGGTTTTCGTAAGTTGCTGCTTTTTGACTTTCTGCCAAATCTACTATTTTTTGTAGGGGCTCGTTCGCATTAGAAGATTGTAAATCTTTTGCATTCTTTAAAATCAAAGAAGTTACTACAGAATTTTGTTTCTCTCCTTTAATAGATAATGAAAGTTGTGCTGGGCTCCTCGGGGAAATTAAAGATTCTGATTTTTTTCCAAAAGAAGTTGGGATTGAATCATCTGATTTTTTCTTAAAGAATTTTGGTTTATACCCTAAAAAAGTTCTTTTCAATCCTTTCCTAAAAATAATGAATGCTACAAAAGCTAAAATAAGAATTAAAAAAATCCAAACAACAGGATTTGTAAAAAATCTTCCTATGCTTAATCCTGATTCTCGAACATCGATTGCTTTTCCAGTTAAGAACATTGATTCTTCTACAAGATCTCCTTCACTTGTTGAAACTTCTATATTATATTCTCCATCAGGGGCTTCAAGAATATATTTTTTCTTTTCTCCAACTTTTAAATTTGTCTCGAAATTTACGGGTTGGGTTCCAATCTTTACTAATATTGATTTATTATAAACCACGTTTCCTATATTTTTTACAATTAATGTCTTGTTAACTAATTCCACTGAAACTGCTTCTTTTGCAAGAATATTGAACTCTGCTTCTGCTTCAAGAATTCCTGATGTTGCTGAGACAAACCATGTATCTGGGACCTCATTGTATTCAATTGGAAACCCATAATTTTCGTCTGTAGTTCGGTCTACTTGGTCGAGAATATTTCCTTCGCCATCTTCAATAATTATTGTCGCAGTTGCTTTAATTGATTCTCCTGTTTGGTCGTGTAGAATAGCAATTATATTCAGGGGGGTTCCTGGTTCAACTTCTGGATTTTTTAAAATTAATTCTAAGTTTGTTGGAACCTGGTTAATTGTTATTAAGTGTGAAGCTGTTCCTTGATTTGTTAATTGTCCTTGGAAATCTTTTTCATAAATACTGATTGCAACAGAATATTTTGCTGCAGGAGTATTTTCTGGAAGAGAGAAGTTTGCAAAAAAGTAACCATTTTTTACAGTATCAGAAATTGATATTGGTTCTAATCCTTCTGCTTGAAGAGTTAAGTCTACAAATCCGTCGACGAATTTTGTGTTCGCTTTTTTAGCATCTCCTTCGATAATAATATCTTCTCCAGGATTAAATGCTACCCTGCCTTCTTTTAATGTAATTATAATTGAATTCGAAATTGAAAAATCATTTGTTATGAGATACACTTCTCCGACTGATGCTTTTAGCGAGCACGAAGCTGTTGACCTTCCTGTGAATGAAAGTATTAAAGGAATTTGTGAATTGATTTGTTTTTCTTCTCCAGGAGAAAGTGAAATGAATTCTTTGTGGACTTGTGACTCTTGGCCGTTGCACAAGATTGTTAGTGCGAAAAAATCATTTAGGCTCGAGAGAGTTGTTAATTTTATTGGTAAGTTAATTACATCCCCCATGCTGTATGTGTCTTCTGGTTGTTGGATTAAAATGATGTCTGCGGATGCTAAGGAGATTAACATTAAAAAAATTGCTCCGAAGATAAAAACACCTTTTTTCATATAAAAAATAGGTGATTGTGATTTATAAATATTTAGTCGGGAGATTGATATTGTTAACCCCCTAAACAAAAGTTGCCCTAAATTATTTAAATGGAGTTTTCTCAATATTTCTATGAAATTCAATAATTTAACAACCGAGGCTCTGGCTTCTGTCAGAGATTGCCTTTGGAGAACGCAAAAATAATAATTCTAGCTGTAGCTTTGTAGCTTCTGAAAAGGAAAAATTAATTCTCTTTGACTTAATTAAGTTTAATGGATTGACTCAATATTCTTTTATTAAATATATTTCAAAGAAAAGGGGATTGGCCAAAAGCACGATTAAATATATTTTTAGAAAGTTTGTCGAGAGAGGTTTTGTAAATTACGGGGATAAAATAGAGATTACAGAACGTGGAATGTTTTTAATTAAATTTTTGGATGTGTCGTTCAATGATAAGATATTTGGCTCCAGACCAAAAGACGGGAGTTTGATTCTCCCCACATCCATGAGAAAATGAAAATTAAAATTGACGAGGCACCTGTAATATTAAATGGGGCTCCTTGTATTGGGGATATTAATAAAATAATTAATCCAAAAGAATTTTTTGCTCCTGAAAATAATCTTGAGAAAATTGTTTCTATGGTAAGGAAAAGTTTTGGAAGTGAAATGGAAGTAGAAGATATATACAATCATGTTACATTTCCAGAGAGAATTTATCTTCTTGAATTTGATGAAGAAATATTAGCTATGGCAAGTTATAGTTCAAGAAATTTTTCAGGGCATTCTGTTTTAATTGGAGAGGGGGCGGCAATTATACCTGAAGTTCAAGCTAATGGGGTTTTCAGAAAAATCACAAACCATAATTTTATTAATGAAAAATTCATTGTAGGTAAAACTCAAAATCCACATATTTATAGAGCATTCCAAAAATTTTGCAGAGAAGTTTATCCTAATTCTTTTCCAATGCCAAACTTAATTAAAAAAATAAGTTATGAATATGCAGAATATTTGGGATATAAATTAGATGATTTAGGGATTATTAGGGGGTGTTATGGAAAATGTTTGTATGGAAATAAAATGCCGATGCATAAAAATATAACTAAATTTTTTGAAGAAGATTTGAAAATGAACTTCGAAGCAGGAGATGCACTTCTTCTTATTGGAGTAAGATGAAACTTTTAGTAATTGCTTGTACTCACGGAAATGAAAAATACGGATTAAAAGTGTTAAATAGAATTAGGGGAGTAGAAGTTTTAGTTGGCAATCAACTTGCAGTAAAAAATAATGAAAGATTTATTGATTGCGATTTAAATCGTTGTTTTCCTGGGAAGAAAAATGGAAATCACGAGGAGAAATTTGCTTTTGAATTAGTTGAGAAATTAAAAAATTATGACTTTGTTTTAGATTTACATTCTTGCTCTCAAGAGTCTGAGTTATTTGGAATAATAACAAAACCAGATAAAGAAAAAATTGAATTTGCAAAAAAACTTGGATTAAAAAAAATTATTTTAATGAATGAAAATTTGGCAAAAGGAAAGGCACTTATTGATTTTTGTAAATGTGGGATTAGTTTAGAAGTTGGACCGCATAAAAGAGAAGAAAATGTAGGGGAAGTTTTGGATATCATTGATAATTTTCTCGAAAGTAAAATACAAAATAGGAATTTAGAAATCTTTGAGATTTTTTCACTTATCAAAGCTGATTATAAAAAAAGTTTTCTTACAAATTTTAGAAGGGTTGGAAAAGGAGATTTAATTGCAATTGGAAAGAAAAAATACTTTGCAGAATTTGATTTTATTCCTGTGCTTGCAAATGAAGAAGAATACAAAGATGTTTTATGTCTTGCTGCACGAAGGGTAAATTTAAAATATACAAAGTCTTATGATGAATATGAAAAAACAAACATTTAATCCGTGGGAAGTGAAAGGAGATATTGATTATGGAAAGTTGATTAAGGAATTTGGAATTGAACCTTTGAAAGAGTTGCCGAAAGTTTTTACTGAGAATGTTTTATTTCGTAGGAAGATTATTTTTGCACATCGGGATATTGGGCAGATTTTATTGGCTGCTAAGAATAAGTCCCAAGCGGGATCACCCATTGCTGGGCGTAAAAAGTTTGTGATGATGACAGGGATGATGCCGACAGGAAGATTTCATATTGGACATATGTTGATTGCAGAACAGATTAAGTTTTTTCAAAAACTTGGAGCAAAAGTTTACATTACTGTTGCTGATTTAGAAGCATACAATGCTCGGGGGCAGAGTTTGGAGGAAAGTAGAAAAATTGCAATGGAACAATATATTAAAAATTATATTGCTCTTGGATTAAAGCCGAAGAATTGCCAGATTTATTTTCAAAGTGATAGAAGTAAAGATGGGGTGAAAGCAGGGGCTTATTATCGATTGCAAAATATGTTGGCTAAGCATGGGACATTTAATGAATTTAAGGCTATTTATGGAGATATAAGTCCTGGAAAAATGTTGGCGGCTTTATTGCAAGCTTCTGATATGTTGCATCCGCAGTTGAATGAATTCGAAGGGAGTTGCCCTGTGATTGTCCCAATTGGTATTGACCAAGACCCTCATATTCGATTGGCGAGAGATTTAAGTAGAAGAATTAAGATTCAGAAATTTATTCCATTGAGTTCTGTTTATAATTTATTTATGCCTGGTTTAGGGGGAGGAAAAATGTCTTCTTCTGATTTGAATTCATTTATTGCAATGACTGATTCTGCGGAGGAAGTGAAGAGGAAAATCAACAAATATGCTTTTTCTGGCGGGCGAGAAACCTTAGAAGAACACAGAAAAAAAGGTGGTAATCCTGATGTTGATGTTTCGTTCCAATATTTGAAAATGTTTTTTGAACCTGACGATAAAAAGTTAGCGAAGCTGGAAGAAGATTATAGAAGTGGAAAGTTGCTGACTGGAGAGTTGAAAAAATATACAATTGATAAAATTAATTCTTTTTTGAAAAAACATCAAGAGAAAATGGCGAAGATTAGTGAGAAGGATATTGAGGGATTTTTGTATTGATATGGAAAGAATTATAAATTTTATTTTGTTTAAGATTCTATGAATGAACAAGATAACTCTTTTGACTATTATAAAACTGGCTTAGGAGATCAAAGTGAACGAGAGATTGCTAAAAGAATTAAGCTTTTGCATGATAAGTATCGGCCTGAAGCTATCTTTATGACTCAAACTTCCGCTGTTTCTTATGGGTGGATGATAAAAGAAATTTGGAAGATTGCATGGCCAAAGGAAAATATCCCAAAAATTCTCACAATTGATACTCATCCAATTTTGAATCATAGTGGAGAACCAATAGAATCTGAAAATATTCTCGCAAGAAAAACTTATGATAAATTTATGGGAAGAAATATTGATTTTTTTGAGAATCCTGAAATGGGTCCTTATTTTAATGGTAGTGAATTTGAACGCGAAGAAGTTCTCAAAAAATTAAGAAAAGATGGCCAGGATGCAATTAAAGAACTTAAACTTAGAGAAAGAAAAGAAAATCCTGTTTATGACCATGATCTTTGGGGATATCAAATTGCAAATCCCTCATGGCCAGAATTCCAAAAATTAGAGAAAGGCGTAGAAAAAAAGATTTCCCAATATAAAATTACAGGGAATATTGCGATTATTGATGAAGCCATGGGAACTAATACTCAAAAATCTTTTTGGGATAGTTCTGAGCCTATGTTTGAGTCTGAACAAGGAAAATTATATGGGACAACAAGGAATTCGGTAAAGATGTCTCCTACTTTAGGAATTGCTCGCCAAATTATTTTAACATCGGTTAAAAATCTTGGGCTTAAATCGAAAGTTGCTACCTTAGGTTTGGGCGGAGATCCCTCTTGCCAAGGACATTACGGCCCATTTGAAAAAATCAAAGAAAAAACTCCAGAAGGAAAAACAAATTATTGGGGAATTAAATTAAAAAATAGAAAAGAAAGAGAGCTAACTAAAGAAGCTATTCCTTATTATCAAGAATTTGGAAGAGAAGTTGGGAAAGAAATAAATAGAAGAAATCAATCGCTCGAAAGACAACTTCTCGGAATCTTTTCCCTCGCAGGTTTTATTGCAAGTTTATTTTTCCTTTCTTCAAATATAACAGGAGATGTCGTCGGTGATTTATCTTTAAAGTCAAGTTCGATTATTGGGGCAGGATTATTTATTATGGGTTTGGTTGCAGGATTTTTTTGTTTGAGAAAAAGAAAAACTTAGATTCTTCTCTTACAACCAAGTCTTTTACAAATTAAACAATTATCTTTAAGGTCCCTTTTTTCAAACTCGCAGAATAAAGTACTTTTTATAAGATTATTAAATTCTCTAAACTTCATTTCTTTTATCTCGATATTATCAATTATCTTTTGAATATTCTCTTCACATCTTTTTTCATATTCTTCCCTCGGCAATTCAAATTTCTTGCATTTCCAACAATGCATAGCAAAATACATACTTTTTAATCTCTGCATAGGCCATTTTGGTTTTTCTTTGTTTAGCATTTTATTTATCTAAGATTATATTTTCTGATTTCCAATTCTTTGGGATTTTATACTTCTCGTCTAAAATTGTTGCAGAACTTATTCTATCTATTCTAAAGAATCTTTCTTCTTTTCTCAAATGACAATATGTTGTAATTCCATTATCATGAATTATATAAATATCTACGATTCTTGCAGTGCTTTCATCGGAATGCGGACTGTAATATTTTATCTTCACGCTTCTTTTTTCTTTGAATGCCTTTTTCAATAATCTATTTATTTCTAATTTCCCTCGAACATAAACTTGCTTTCTTGGATTTTTTATTTTATTTACTATACTTTGTATTTCTTTACTTGAATTTTCAGATAATTCCTTGAGGATTATTTTCTCTTCTCTTTTTGTTAGATAAACCATATTAATTAAAGAAATAAAAACTTAATAAATTTTTAGGATTTCTTACTCTCAAGTTTTACGAATATATTTTAAACTCTATTTCATTAAATAAATTATGGAAGAAACTCATATTGCAATTTTTAACGGAAAGGCAATAAGAAGAAAGTTAATTGAAGACAAATGGTTTTTTTCTGTGGTGGATATTGTGGGAGCCTTAACAGATAGTGAAAACCCGAGAAATTATTGGAAAGTACTAAAACATCGATTAAATGAAGAAGGAAGTGAGGTGGTTACATTTTGTAACCAACTGAGATTAAAATCTGGGGATGGAAAAGAATATGAAACAGATTGTGCTGACACAGAGGGGATTTTTAGAATAATTCAGTCAATTCCATCGAAAAAAGCAGAGCCATTCAAAAGATGGCTTGCGAAAGTTGGTTATGAAAGAGTACAAGAAATTGAAAACCCAGAGTTAGCTCAAGAACGAATGAAAAAACTCTATGAGTTAAAAGGTTACTCAAAAGATTGGATTGAAAAAAGATTAAGAGGAATTGCAATAAGACAGGAATTAACAGATGAATGGAAAAATCGTGGGGTTAAAGAAGACATTGAATTCGCAATTTTAACTAATGAAATCGGTAAAGCTACTTTTGGAAAAACTGTTGAAGAATATAAGGAACTAAAAAAATTGAAAAGAGAAAATCTTCGAGACCATATGGATGACTTGGAATTAATTTTTACAATGCTTGGAGAAGCTTCAACAACTAAAATTGCAAAGAGCAAAGATGCAAAAGGATTTCACGAAAATAAGATTGTTGCAAAACAAGGCGGAGAAATTGCAGGGAATGCTCGACGAGAATTAGAATTAAAAGCTGGCGAGAGTGTTTTATCTGAAGAAAATTTTTTAACTGAACCTGAAAAATTAAAGAAGAAAAAGAAAAGACTAGTTGAAGAAGTTGATTTTACTTAATTTAGAACATCAAGAGAAAATGGCGAAAATTACGCAAAAAGATATTGAGAGATTTTTATGGAAGTATAATTGTTGCCCCTAAATAATAAGTACAGATAGAAAAATTTATAAATCCTCTCGAGATTCAAAAAGTATGAGAATCTTAAAAACCATTCGGAGTTTTGCAAAACCAGTCATTTATCCCTTATTAGCTTTAGCAGGTCTAAGCATGTTTTTTTTAGAAGGGTGCAGAAATGATCTTGAAGAAAAGACCAAAACTCATTTCGAAAAAGTCCTTAGTAATAAAGAATTGGATTATTTTGATAAATTAAATCCTTATGCAAAACCGACAATTGATTATATAGCACCCCAATTTAATTTTTCGGCTTAACCGAAAAATCTATCAATTCT
>CAZRXO010000029.1:0-11889 GCA_964604105.1 Candidatus Woesearchaeota archaeon
TTAGTTTACCGACGGTAATAAACTATTTAAATTTTGTTAATTGTGGGACAGCCTGGAAGGCAGAAATTTATCAAGGAATAAAAGGTATACAGGATATATTTAAAGATATAATAAAAGATAAAAAGGATTATTTATTTTTTTGTGAAGAGGAAGTAAAATTTCAAAAAGTTTTACCAATATATTTAGAGCAGTTTCTTAGGAAAATTGAAGAAGAAGGAATTAAGGAGAAAATTTTAGTTAAGGATGGTGTGAAAATTCTAAAATCTAAAAATTCATTTGTTAGATATCTTCCGAAAGATTATTTCTCCCCTATCTCCACAGTTATTTATGGAAATAAAGTTGCTTTGATTATCTGGTCAGAACCATATTACGCTTTCTTGATAGAAAATAAAGAAGTAGCAGATTCATTCAAAAGTTATTTTAATTTATTATGGAACGGGGCTAAGAGATTTAGATAATCTCTCAACAGTTTCATTAAACCAATCTTCGTCTTTCATTTCAATTCCGCTCACTAAACCTAATACTCGCATCAACCAAACCTCTAAACAAAGGTGCAGGTTCCAGCAACGAGCTTTTCAATTCAGGATGACCCTGTGTCGCAACAAAATAAGGATGATTTTTCAACTCAATAAATTCAGCAAGTCTTCTGTCAGGAGACATTCCGCTAATTACTAAACCTTTTTCCCTCAATAAATCATGACATTCTGGATTAACTTCAAATCTGTGTCGATGCCTTTCTGAAATCTTCGTAGAGCCATACAAAAAATGAACCAAGCTTCCTTCTTCAATCACAGCAGGATAAGCACCTAATCGCATTGTCCCTCCTTTATCCAAAATATCTTTCTGCTCAGGCAAAATATCAATTATCGGAAAACAATTTTCATTAACTTCAGTAGAATTAGCGTCGGGCTTTCCGCACAAACTTCGCGCGAACTCAATTACAGCCATTTGTAATCCATAACAAATTCCCAAGAATGGAATCTTTTTCTCTCGGCATTCTTTAATAACTTTAATTTTTCCTTCAACTCCTCGAGAACCAAAACCTCCAGGAACAATCACTCCATGAACCCCATGCAAATCAATTTTATCATAACTTGTTTCAATCCATTTAATATTTATTCGAGTAGAAAAATGTGCCTCGCAATGATGCAGTGCCTCAATAATTGAAGCATAAGAATCTTCTAATGAAGTATATTTCCCAGCAATCGCAATTGTAATTTCCTTGTCTGCATCCTCGTGATTTTTAATTAACTCTTTCCATCTTTCTAACTTCGGATGAATAGGAATATTTAATTTACGAGCAAGTAACTGCGACATTCCCTGCTCCTCAAAAACTAATGGAATCTTGTAAACATCATCAACATCAATTCCAGTAATAATCTCTTCTTTATTCAAATTAGAAAAAAGAGCAATTTTGTTCTTAATAACATCTGTTAACATTTCAGAACATCTTGCAATAATTAAGTCAGGTTCAATTCCTTTTTGTTTTAGCAAAGCAATACTTTGTTGTGTCGGCTTGGATTTTTGTTCATTCACCCCAAAAGGAATAGGAACATAAGTCATGTGCACAAAAATAACATTTTCTTTCCCAACTTTTCTCGGCAAATTTCTCACAGCCTCGATAAACAACTCATTTTCAATATCTCCGACTGTCCCCCCAATTTCAATTAATACAATGTCTGCACCACTGTCTTTTCCAACTTCTACAAAATGATTAGTAATAAAATTTGTAACATGTGGAATCATTTGAACAGTCCGGCCCAAATAATCTCCTCGTCTTTCTTTTTCTCTAATTCTATCAAAAACTTTTCCCATAGTCAAATTCCATTCTGCTTTACAATCAACACCAAGAAATCTTTCATAATGTCCAAAGTCCATATCAACTTCAGCCCCATCGTCAAGAACAAAAACCTCGCCATGCTCTGTCGGATTCATTGTCCCAGGGTCAACATTCAAATAACCATCGCACTTTATCGGCACAACTTTATACGACGACGAAAGAAGATTACCAATACTCGCCATCGCAATTCCTTTTCCAAGACCAGACAGCACACCTCCTGTAACCACCACATATTTCTTTTGCATAAGAGATAAAATTGATTTTTCTTTTTAAGATTTTGTGGGGTTGAGGATATACAAGTTTGCTTACTTCGCTCGAATTAGTAAAAGTAATTAATGAGCTAGCCTCACGGCTGAACATAGTTTGTGAAAGTTGTTTTCAGATTAATAAATTTCAATAGACAATTCTTGATAATTCCATTTCCTTCTAGGAAATCTTTCAAAGATAGGGCAGTAGAATCACTTAACCAGCGATTGTATATTCTCGATTGCATCAGCCACACCTTGGCCTTTCTTAGTCAGCTTTATCACTTTTATCCGCCCTCTTTTTTCAAAACTCACTAACTTCAATTCTTCCAAAGTCTGCAATATCTTCACTGCATGACTGTATGTGCAATCCACCTCTTTTGCCAAAATACTACCATATCTCATTCGTGTATTCTTTTTCAAAGATACCAGCATCATCGCCGGCTTTCTTCGGAAAAAAATGTCAAAGTTTTCTTTTGTAGCCATCTTAACAAAGTGTATGTTTTATTATATATATTCAGACAATGTTGTTATTATAAACCTTTTGGAGTATATATATTCACTATTAAGTTTTGATGAAAAATGATAATTTCATAAAACTTATTAACTTCTTTTATTATCTCTCTTCATGAAAAAACCAAAATCCCACAAAACAAAAATCCTAGCAGCAGGAGACATTCATGGAGACACAGGTCTTGTAAAGAAACTTGTCAAAAAAGCAAAAGATGAAAATGTTGATTTAGTAATTCTTGCAGGAGATTTGACTTTCTTCGAAAAATCAACAAAGAATATTATAGGCCCGTTTCTAAAAGCAAAAAAGAAAGTTTTAATTATTCCTGGAAATCACGAGTCAATTGCAACAACAGATTTCCTCGCAGAATTATATTCTCCTGACACAAAGAACCTCCACGGCTATTCTTTTACAAAAAATGATTTAGGAATCTTCGGAGCAGGCGGAGTTCCTTATGGTTCAGCTTCAGAGAATCAGATTTTCAAAATTTTAGAGAAAGGAAACAAATCAGTCAAAGATTCAAAAAAGAAGATAATGGTAACACACATGCACGCAGCAGGAACAAAATCAGAATTCTCTGGCTGGGGGGGTTCACACGGAATTCGAAAAGCCATTGAAAAATTCCAACCTGACTTATTCATTCATTCCCATATTCACGAGGCTGAAGGTGCAGAAGAAAAAATAGGAAAAACAAGAGTAATCAATGTTGGAAGAAAGGGAAAAGTTTTTGAGATTTAGCAAAACATTAAAAACCTTAATTCTCCATAGTAAAATATGAAAAAAAAGCCAGAGAAGACAAGAGAAGAAAAAGTTACAGAAGAATTTTTTCCAGTTGACGAAGATGATTTGAAAAACACAACCACTAAACAATTCAAAGAATCTCTTCCACAAACTACACACGGAATAACAGAAAAAAATTATTATGCTCCTCTAAAAAGCGAGATAGAAACAGTTGAACAAGTTTCTAAAAAGCCAATAAGAAAAACAAAAAAGAAAATAACAAAATCCTCATCAAAACTGACAACAACAAAATCCCAAAAATATCTTCCTCCAAAATTTGACTTGAAAACAAAAGGTTATGAATTAATTATCACAGAAAAACCCCAAGCAGCTGCAAAAATTGCAAATGCCCTCGGCAAAGCAACACAAAAAACAAACAACAAAATTTCTTATTTTGAAGTCAACAGAGACGGAAAACAAATCGTAGTCGCGTGCGCAGTTGGGCATTTATTCACATTAAAACAAAACCAAAATTCCCAAAATGGAAAACCTGTCTTTGATATATCTTGGGTTCCAAATTACTTAGCAAGAAAAAGAGACTTCACAAAAAAATATTATGACACAATTTTAAAACTCGCAAAAAATGCAGGTTCTATAACAGTTGCAACAGATTTTGATATCGAGGGAGAAGTAATTGGATTAAATGTCGTGAGATTTTTGTGTAACCAAAAAGATGCTTCGCGAATGAAATTCTCAACTTTAACCGCACCAGAATTAGACAAGGCTTATGAAAATAAACTTCCACATTTAGAATGGGGCCAAGCAATTGCCGGAGAAACACGGCACTATCTCGACTGGTTTTACGGAATAAATCTTTCTCGAGCTTTAATGAATGCAATAAAAACAACAGGAACATTCAGATTAATGTCAATTGGAAGAGTTCAAGGGCCTTCATTAAATTTAATTGTTCAACGAGAAAGAGAAATTCAAAATTTTGAATCAGAGAAATATTGGCAGGTTTTCATAACCATAAAGGATTCCAAAAATCAAATAGAATTAAAATATGTTAAAGATATATTTGATAAGAACGAATTAGAAAAATTCAAAAATCTAAAAGGTAAAACAGCCTTAGCAGAGACAAAAAAATCAGAGCAAATTCTTCCTCCAAATCCTCCATTTAATTTAACAACTCTTCAAACAGAAGCTTACAAGTTTTATGGAATAAAGCCATCGAGAACATTACAAATTGCACAATCACTTTATCTTGCTGGTTTAATTTCTTATCCAAGAACTTCTTCGCAAAAACTTCCAGAGTCAATTGGTTACAAAGATATTTTGAAAAAACTTGCAAAACAATTCAAAGCAGAAAAATTAATCAAGCGTGAAAAACCCGTTGAAGGTGCAAAATCCGACCCCGCGCATCCTTCAATTTATCCCACAGGAAATAATGCTGTTCTTTCAGACCAAGATGAAAAAATCTACAATTTAATTGTCGCAAGATTCTTATCTTTATTTTGTGAGAATGCAATCATTGATAAAAAAAGAATTGTCGCAACAGTTGATGATTTAAAATTTGCAACAACAGGTTCACAGATTCGAAAAAAAGCTTGGCTATCAATTTATCCTTCTAAATTAAAAGAAATAGATGTTCCTGATTTTGAAGGAGAAGTTGAAATTATTGATCAGAGAATAGAAGACAAAGAAACACAACCACCAAAGAGATTCTCTCCGTCGTCAATTCTTTCAGAACTAGAAAAAAGAAATTTAGGAACAAAAGCAACTCGTTCATCAATTATAGAAACACTTTTTGACAGAGGGTATATTATGGGAGACAGAAGTATTGAGGCCTCGCCTTTAGGAATGTCTTTGATTACTACTTTAGAAAAATATTCTCCGATTATTATAGATGAACAATTAACAAGAAACTTTGAAGACGAAATGGAAATAATCCAAAAAATGAAAAAAGATTTTACAAAAAACAAGACATTAAAGATGCCTAGTTCACCACCAGAAGAACTGCTGATGAAAGAAGACGAAGTTATTAATAAAGCAAAAAAAATAATCATAGATATCTCAGATGATTTTGAAAAACACGATAAAAAAATTGGTAAAGAATTATTAAATGCAAATTTAGAATATCGAGAACAACAAAAAAGAGAAAACACCCTTCTACCTTGCCCTGTTTGTAATAAAGGAAATTTAGCAATCCAATATTCTAAGAAAACAAAAAGATTTTTCGTGGCATGTGATGCTTATCCTGATTGCACAAACACTTCACCACTTCCGCCAAATGGAACAATTAAAAAAACAGACAAAGTTTGTGAACACTGCGGATACCCAATGTTAATGCGATTAGCAAGTGGAAAAAAACCTTGGATTTTTTGTTTTAATATGAAATGCGAAAGTAATGAGGAGTGGGCGAATAAGAGGGAAGAAAAGAAAGAAGATTAAGAAAATAAATCAACAACTTTTCCAGTAATACGAGACCATGTTCGAGAGAAAAAACCTTTTTTTATCTCCCTTTCCGATTTAGGAATAATCTCTAAACTCTTTTCATATAAAGTTTTCTTAGTATAAATTCCACTTTTGAATTTAATACCTCGCAACGAATTTTTTTCTGAAAAAACAGATTTCCTAAACAACATTAAATGGGAATAATAAACAACATTATCCCTTCTCCAAGACCCCCACAAATTTTCATTAGGCAAAGTCTTAACCAAAACTCCATTGCCATAAGAAGCTAGATATAATCTACTTGATTTTTTATGATAATAAATATCATAAATATTTATTTTATTTAATTCCGGTTCATAATACCATGTTTCCCCATAATCTGGAGTCATTGAAAGACCATCAGGAGTTCCAATAAAAGTAATTTCCTCACCATTAGGATTAATGTGAAAAAGAATTCTTGTTACACCCGCCATATTAAATGAATGCCATCTAAGAAAAGCATTTTGTGTAAATGTTTGCCCCCCATCTTTAGAAATCCATAATCCTTCAAAAGTTGTTCCTAAAAAAACTATATTTGAATTTATCTTGCTCACAGCAATACTTCTAAAATAACTATGAGTTCCCATATTTAATTTTGCAAAGTTTATTCCTCCATCAGTACTTTTATAAATTTCAGAGGATCCTTGAAGATCATCAATAATAGAATAAACAATCAAAGGATTAGTTTGACTAACATCAACTCCTGATACCCAACCATTCATTCCATTTGATTTTGTCCAAGTATCTCCATAATCTATTGTGTAATAAATTCCATCTGCAGTTCCTACATATATGATCCTAATAATTCCATCATAATAAGATGAAATTAATTTTGGAGTCATAGTATGAGTATATTTAGGCAGATTTTGCCCAATCCAATTCCAAGCATAAGAGCAACCATACCCTATATTTTCATTACTTAAAAAACAATTATCTAATTCTGTCTTATTGGTCCGAAGCCAATCGCCACCAGCTAACTTAAATAAATAATCTTTTTCAGGAGCATAGAAAAAGTCTCCATCTTCAGTAGTTCCATAGAAATCATCCCAATTTTCTCCATTATCGAAAGAAACTATTGAGGAATAATCTGTAGGTCCAACAATAATATTCTCTGGATTTTTTTCATCAACAATAATCGAACCAGCTAAAGCATTTTTAATTTCAGTATTTATTTTTCTGAATAAAATCCTCTCGCCTTCACCAGTTTTCTGATCATAGAATTCTCCTAGTTGATTATTAAAATTATCCTTGAGATAGTTAATATTTTCTTGAGTTGCATAAAATTCCTGTATCCCCCCATCATTTCCAAGCATAAGTCTATCTTCTCTCTTAGAATCAAAGGTAATATCCCATAAATCCCAAATAGTATTTCTTGGAATTTTCATTGGAAAAACATATCCTGTTAGAGTATGGAAAGTTTGCCCAGCATCTTCAGAAACATAAAAATTCACCCCCCCACCAAAAACCCTATTAGAATTATAAGGATCTGCTCTTAAAACTCCCAAAGAACTCCAAGAATAAGAATTTTCATCCAAAGATAACTTTTGAAAAGTTTGACCACCATTAGTACTCCGATAATAATCATCATCGCCATATACACTTACAAGAATTGTACCAAAAGAATCATTCAAAATTAAAATTTGTCTTGGATCATTGTTTTCAATATTATTGGATAAATCTTGCCAATGCATCCCATAATCCATTGATTTGTAAAATTTTCCACAACCACCAACATAAATAATATTTGGAAATTTAGGATTAATAGAAATAGCATTTAGAAAAAAATCGCAAGGACTATCGGGTCTTTTGAGGATTTCCCATGTATTACCTTTATTCTCAGATTTATATAATCCATCAGAAGCTGCATAAATAGTACCTTCAGAATCTAAAGCAAATTCACTTATCCAAATTGAATTTGCATGTGACCCTTCATAACTTGGAGAATTAAATAAAAACTGCCAATTATCTCCCCTATCTTCAGATTTCCAAATACCTTCAAAAACTGTTCCAACATAAATTGCATTTGGCTCTGCAGGATCAACAAGAATATCATTAATTCGAACCTCTGGGAGATTATTAATTATCGATGTCCAAGTATTTCCATTATCAACAGACCTATAAATCCCCCCATTCCAAACAACAGCATAAATTATATTTGGATTTATAGGATGAAATTCAATTCGACTAAACCTTCCAATATCTTTAGTAAGAGAAGTCCATGAATTATAATTTTGATAAACCCCCCCAACATCAATAACAAGATTATTTTCAGCAATCAAATTTCCATTTCTATAAGCTTTCACATGGACAGCATAATCCCCAAGATTATCATACCAATGTTCATTTGCAAAAAAACCTCTTTCTGTTGTTCCATCTCCCCAGTCCCATTCTAAATAATCTGGGTTCCCAGAAACATAACCATTTATCTTAACATAATTTTTATTCTGCTCTTCAATCCATAATTGCATTCCTTCGTTTTCCTCAACACACCCACAAACTTCACAACCCTCCTCGTCGGTCTTAAATCCATTTTCACAATATAACGAACAAGTTACAGGCTGACATTCATCTTCAGAATTCAAACTCGAAGAACTTGAATCAAGATTAGAATTACTTTTATCAGAAGAACTCAAACTCGCACTCCCAACATCATCTTCGTCGACAACATCACAACCTCCATCACAATCCTCCTTATTTTTATTTTCACAAAGTCTTTTCACTAAAACTCTTTCATAAATTCCACATTTCTCCTCTAAACATTTATCAACACAACTTTCATCAACAACTTTTCCGGTAATTCCCGACGGCAACAAATCACTCCAAGAAAAAGCAGAAATAAAACTAACACTCAATAAGAAGATAAAACAAATCACCAATAACTTTTTCATGAACTCCCAAACAAAACATCATTTAAATTAATTTCTATTCACTAATTTTTCATGATAAATCAAATAATTTATTAACTTTCATTTTCTTAGTAATTAAAAGATGAATAAAAAAATAATTGTGTTTAATGGAAAAAATATTAGAAGAGTTTGGCATAATGAGGATTGGTATTTTTCTGTTGTAGATATCATTGAGATTTTGACAGAAAGTCCTCGTCCAAGAAAATATTGGTCAGATCTTAAAATAAAATTAAATGAGGAGGGTTCTGAAGTGTCCGATAAAATCGGACAGTTGAAACTTTTAGCCGAAGACGGAAAAATGAGAGAAACCGATTGTGCAAACAAAGAAACAATCTTTAGATTAATTCAATCTATTCCCTCAAAAAAAGCAGAGCCATTTAAATTGTGGTTAGCAAAAGTAGGAAGTGAAAGAATCAATGAAATAGAAAACCCAGAATTAGCCCAAGAAAGGATGAAAGAACTTTATGAGAAAAAAGGATATTCTAAACAATGGGTTGATAAAAGATTAAGAGGAATTGCAGTAAGACAAGATTTAACAGATGAATGGAAAAAGCGAGGTGTTGAAGAACAAAGTGATTTTGCAATTTTAACAGCTGAGATTTCTAAAGCAACTTTTGGAATGAATCCTTCGGAATATAAAAAATTTAAAGGATTAAGCAAGGAGAATTTAAGAGATCACATGACAGATTTAGAACTAATATTCTCAATGCTAGGTGAAGCATCAACTTCAGAAATTGAAAGAACTCAAAATCCTGAAGAATTTGAAGAACATTTAGAGGTTTCAAGAAAAGGGGGAAATATTGCAAAAAATGCAAGAATTGAATTAGAGCAAGAAACTGGTGAAGAAGTTAGAAGCGAGGAAAATTATTTAGATGAAGATGAAAAACAAAAGAGGAAATTAAAAAAGAAGAGATTATTATTAGAAGCTGTTTGAGATTTTCTAAGAAAATAAATCAATACCCAAACCTTCTTTCATAATCTTTGTGTCTATCAAACCATTCTAAAATAATCGCAACAATCTCAATTTCAGTAAATGACCGAAGAGAATAAATCAATCTCCAACCTTTGCCTTTGCTTAGCTCTACCCAGAATGCATTGTCAATTCCTTTTTTCTTATATTCTTTTGGAATCAAGTGCTTTGCAATAGGTTGTCCAAAAGCAGGTTTCTCTTTGATTCTTTCTATTACAAATTTTATTTTCTTTTTAAGAGGATCTTTCTCTGACAAATTCAAAAATGCCCTCTCTGTTTTATCATTTTCAAAAATAACTCGAACTTTCTTTTTGAACATTCTAATAAGATTTTCTCTGCAAATATTTTTTTATTAATTCAGGATTCCAGATGTAAGTTATTATGCCCTCGTCAGAAGTAATTATCTTATTGATTTCCTCAAGATAATTCAATATCACTAAATAAGTTGGCCACATTATTTTTTTTGGGAGTTTTTCCCAAAGCTGTGTTTTCTTAAATTCTCCACTATGTTTTTTAATTGTAACTTCAACCATCTTTACAGTTTCTAAAGTTGGAGATCTGAATAATTTAACTAAATAATTTTCTTCATTGTTCTTTAATTGTTGTTTCATACTTACATATCAATTGATAGGTTTATATAGTTTTCTAAATCCACCCCTTCTTCTTAAATATCCCTTTGTCAAGAATTTCAAAACTTAATTCCTGCAAAGGTAAACTTCGATGTTTCAATAAAATAGCTTTTCTTTTTCCAGAACTATTCTCCAATCTAATAATACATTTACTCCAATACATAAATAAATTTCCTCCAACAATATTCACTTCTTGTTCCGCGCCTTTTTTTATATCCTCGTCACTCAAAAATTTTGTATAAACTTGATTAGTAATAAGAATTGGAATCTTTTGCTTTCTGGAAATCTCAGCCAGCACTCGCATCTGCCGAGCAACCTCGCGATTCACTTCTTTAATTTTCTCATCCTCGCCAGATTTCACAGCATCTCCTAACTCCAAACGATACAGCATCGCCATCCCATCGACAACAATCAGTTTAACATGTTCTTTTCTAATCTGCCCAAGTAAGTTCACAAAAACTTTTTTTTGCTCTTCAAAATTCGTCGGCTCTAACAATAAAATATTCTCTAAAATTTTTTCATAATTATCCCCCACAATTTGCTTAACTCTATCAATAGAAAAACCACCTTCTGTATCCACAAAAATAACTTTATTGTTGTCCTTCGCTTGACTGCACGCTGCCAACAAACCAAAATTCGTCTTCCCACTTCCAGGCCCACCAGCAATCATTGTAATTACATCGCATTCATAACCTCCGTAGAGCCAATCATTTAAATCAAAACTCCCTGTTGATATTTTTGTCATAAAATTATATAATTAGAGAATTAATAAGGATTTAGATAAATTTATATTCTCATTTAGTAATTTAACTTTATGAAAAAAGGACTTAAAAGATTCCTTAGTTTTGAATCAAGACATCCTGAGATTTCTTTTATAATTATTTTAGTTTTAACAATATTCATCATTAGGGCATTGACATTTATTAAAGACCCAAACACTATCATCCAAGGGTTTGAGCTCCATCACTTTTTTTATGGACTCATTCTTTTGATACTTGTAAATCTTGATATGATTTTTGGAAACAAACATCCAAGAACATATATAACACTTTCTGCAATTGGAATTGGTTTAATCGTCGATGAATTCATTTTTATCCTCGGGAGAATGAGCAACGATCAATATGCTTCATCATGGCCTTCAGCAATAATCTTCGCAGTTGTAATTATTTTAATTGCTATATCAATAGAATATTTTCAAAAAAAGAAAAAATAATTACTTCATACCCTTAAAATCTTTCAAAGTTTTATTCAAATCTTTCTCAACAGCCTTAACAGCATCCTGAATTGCTTTCTGAGGTGTTTTGCCTTTTGTCTCAACTTTTAAAATAGGACTTTCAGTGGGATGTTTTCTTTTCCAAGCAGCAAAAGTTACAGCAGAATCTTTGTTTAAATAAACTCGAAGAATCTCAACTAATGTTAAACTATCAACTTGAACTTCCATCGAATTTTTTTCTTTATTCAAAATCTTGATTTCCATAATTAGAAGTCTTGAATTTGCTTTATAAAATTTGTGTTTTAAGGGCTTTGTCCGGAATTAATAAATTTCTAAAATTAAAATAAAAAAAGATAAATTTT
>CAZRXO010000030.1:0-10741 GCA_964604105.1 Candidatus Woesearchaeota archaeon
TTAGCTGGGTTAAGAACGTCGCGAGACAGTTTGTATAATATCTACTAGGTGTGTTGTTGTCTGAGTGGAACGAGCTTCTAGTACGAGAGGAACGGAGCTCGGTTGCCTCTAGTGAGCAGTTGTCATTTGGCAGGCTGCATAGCCACGCAATGTTTGGATAAGTGCTGAACGCATCTAAGCACGAAGCCATTCGCAAAACGAGACAACCAAGGCCGCGGAAGAAGACCGCGTTGATAGAGTTCTTGTGTAAGATTCGAGGTTCGCCGAGAATTTCAGCATAGAACTACTAAAAGCCTTAATTAGTATTTTATGTGTTTCTGGAAATGGATATTCTGTTACTTATTTCTTGTTGAAGCTTTTCTTTAACCAGAAAAAACCTGTTACTAATCCTAGAATAAATAATCCTCCTCCAATAAAAGAACTTGATCTTAATGTTAAATTTCCAACGACATTCCCTGTAATGTTGGAAGAAAGGAAGAAGAGACTTAAAACAAATCCAGATATACTGATTATTCCTATGAGTTTTTTCTCAAGAGATTGTCGTTTTGGAGATGTTCTTATAAATTCTTTTTTTGGTTCATCCCAAACAAAAAATCTAACTCCTGTCCCATAAGGTTTAATTTTTTCTTTATAAAATTTCATCTTTTCTTGTTTTTTTTCTTCAGAAGACCTATCGGATAAATGAATATTTACTGCATAAATATTTTCAGGAGGAGACTTTTGCATCTTGATCATTTTTAACATACCTTTAATTCTTCCCCAAGTGATTTCCCCTGAAGATTTATATTCTTTTGGAAGTAATTCTAGAGAAAAAACATCCCCCTGAGTTATTCCATATGTTTCAGGGATTATCTTCCCTCCAGTTACATTGTCATCTCCTTCATGATTAAACCAGTGGGATTTATCTCTTTTTATAAAAGCATTATCATCATTGCTATCAGAAGTAAATCCTTCTTCTAAAATATTTATTACATCCTCAAATTTTTTAGTCAATTTATTTTCTTTATTGTACCCATAACCTGTGATATCATGGATGGCAGTAGCAGGTTTAAAGATGAGGTTGCCTCCTCGAAGTTTTATTGAAACATGTTTAGTTTCCAAGTCACCACCCTTATTTGGGCTTACATAAAACTCACCAAGTTTTCCTTTTTTTAAATCTTTAGATTCATAATCTTTTCCAGAAAAACCAATTAGATTATTTACTCGAGAATAATCCCCTTCCCCATAAACTTTTTTCAAAAATCCTTTCAATTCATATTCTAATCTCTCCTCGTCTTTCCGTCTAGAATTAATATTAATATCAATCACCTCAGAATAAGGAATTGATGCAGAAAATATCTCCTTACCTTTTTTATTTTTATGATGTCTTATCTTTAAACCCATATAAATTATTTTATTTTGAATTATTTAATCTTTTCTATTAACCAAATCTCCAAACCTAATCCCCCCGACACTCGCCAAAGGCAGTCCATTTACATTTTCTAAACATTTTTATACCCCCACATTTACTTTACTTTATGGGAATATTTGATTTCTTCAAAAAAATAATAGAAAAGAAAGATGAAGAACCAAAACAAGAGCAAGTTCCTTTTTCCGAATTAGGAAAATGGCTTGAAGATAAAACAAAAGAAACAGAGAATAAAGAGAAAAAAGTTCTTATTTTAATCAATGAAAAAATTCACACATTTACTAAAGAATTTAAAGAAAAAATAAATATTGTAAATAGTGTTGATGTTGAATCAAAAAAAGCAGAAGATAGAATTAAGTCTATTGTAATTGAAGGAAGAAAACAATACTTAGAAGCTGTAGAAAGTTTTATAGAGAAATTAGAAAACTTAGAAAAACAAAAACTAGAAAAAGTTATTCCAAACATAAACAAAATATTTTTAGACTTTAACAAAAGTTCACACATGAATTATGAAAGGGCCACTATTTTAATTGGAAAAGAAATGGCAGAAATAAAAAATAACTTAAAAGATTTTTCCAAAGATTTAATAAAATTATTTGATGAAAATAAAGATATCCCAAATTTCCTTAAAACAATTTCTCTTGTTAAATTAAAATTAAATAAAATTACAGAGGCTGGCGACACCCTTGGAAAAATAAGCAAAACAATAATTTCTTTAGATAAAAAAATAACAGATAAAGAACAAGAAACTAAAAAGACCCTTGAGGAAATTGAAGAAATTAAGAAAAGTCGGAACCATATAGAAAATTTAGAAAGACAAAAGAACATAAAATTATTCAATGAAGAATTAGACGAAAACATTATACTCTTAAAGCAACTAATTGATTTTAAATTACTAACTAACTTTTTCCATATTTTTGAAAAAGAAATGAAAATAGTCAAAGCTCATAGGGATAATTTTCAAGTAGAATTTAAAGAGGACAATGGAAAGAGTATTTTGAATTTGCTAAGTAAAGCCAACTTAAACACAGAAACAATCGCAGAACAAATAAAACAAATTAATAATAAAAAAGAACAAATAACAAAACTAAAACAAGAAATCAAAAAAGACAAAACAGAAGAATTATATTCTGAAACAACAAAGATAATTCTCGAAATTGGAAATCTAAAACACGAAAAAGCCAGAGAGCAAAAAAGAATCGAGACATTAAAAGAGAGCAAAAAAGAAATTACCAGAGAAATAAAGAATGATCTCAAAGTGATGAATGTTATAGTTGTTGATTGATTTTAGAATTTTTCTAGTATAATAAAATTTAAATAGTAATAATTTGTGGAATTTTTATGGATGAAGATAATACAATTCAAATTGCGGAAGTTTATGCAAATCTTAAACACGAATACTTCCTTGCCCAAAATGCAAGATTGTGGTTAGAGCCAGGAGAATCTATAAAAATGTGTAAACAATACAAAGAAGGTTATAGAAAAAGAGCAGAAAAATATTTCCAAAAATTGAAGGAGCTAACTAATGAAAAAATTTTTAGAAGTTTGCCCTATATGAATTCTCTCGAATTCTTTGTTAAACAAGGACAAACTAATAGCCAGTCAGTTTTTCATTCAGAGGAATAAATTATTCTTTGAATAAATAAAGTAATCCAACCAATTAATAAAATTAAACTTACCATTGCTGAAAAATATAATTTTAATGTAAACAAGGCAATTGTTTGAATTATTATTGCCAAAACCGCCAAGAGAGATGTAGGGAAAGTTATTAGTCCTTTCTTTTTCTTAAATCCAACATAGATTTGAGGAATTACTGAATAAACAAAGATTATTCCAACAATCATTAAAGCAAAATCTTGCCATACCATATAATTTAATATTATTTTAGATATAAAAATGTTTGGCTAATTTAATTATTAGAATAAGTCTGCTACTACCTTTTCTTCTTCCAAAATTGTCTAACTTCTTCAATGTCTGTAGATCCACAGATTGCACAGCTTTGAGAACAAATAGCTTTTGATTTTTTCCCGTGAGAATAGTTTCTTCTAGTCTTAACCTTTACACTATTACACTTTTTACATTTGAATGACATTTTAATTAAAGAAATCGTGAGTTAACAAGTTTCTATAGTAAGTTCAAATTTATTTGGTATATAAACTTATTGCAATACATACAATTATATACTCCAATTTCTAGATTTATTTGTTAGAATAAGAAATTATTCTAGGATAGAGTTAGAAGGAGAAGAAAAAAAACATGAAGTTATACATAGGTAATTTACCTTGGAGTGTCAATGAAGAAGGTTTCAAGAAAATGTTTGAAGCATTTAAACCTGAAGAAGTTTCTTTAATTGTTGATAAGTTCAATGGAAGATCCAAAGGTTTCGGTTTCGTAACAACATCCGACGACGAATCTGGAAAAAAGTTAATCGCAGAATTCAACGGAAAAGAAGTTGATGGTCGAGCACTTAAAGTTTCAGAAGCGCAACCAATGGAAGACAGACCCAAGAGAGATTTTAACCGTGGCGGAAGTAGTGGTGGTCGAGGAAATTTCGGCGGCAACCGTGGTGGCGGAAATCGATCTGGCGGACAACGAAGATTCTAGATAGAATTTAGTTAGTTATTTTTTATTTTTATTTTTTAATATTTTTGTTAGAAGAAGGGGGAATTATTTTTTCTTGGGACTTATGAACTTAACAAAGTTCTTTTCAGCTTCTTTTTGAGTTTCAACCTCTTGTCTCAATTCCTTAATAGATTCATCAAACAACAAACTAGGACTAATTTTATTTTTCTTCAACCAATTAAAGTTTTCCTGAGTTGTTCGAACAGTAACCACAACATCTTTCAAATCATTTCTTTGAACATCTGTTAATCTCATTGTATTACATTAAGAATACATAAGTATTTAAATGTTTTTATGAGAAAATTATCACCTCTTTTTATTGAGAGGAAATTTGGGAAAAGGTTTATTCAAAATCTTTATTTGTTAATCTTTCCCATCGAGAAGCAACCTTCAATAATTGATTTGATGTTGAAAATTTAGAATCTCTTTTTCTATCAAAATAAGTATAAATGATAACTTCAAAACCTTTTTGTTTCAACCTTTCAATAACTGGAACAAAATCAGAATCTGAAGCAATTAAAATTATTTTTTTAATCTTAGGATAGTTCTCTTTAATATCAAACATATCCATAATGACTAAAGCATCAACACCTTTTTGTTTATAGTCTTCATGCCCTTTTTCATTAATTATTTTTTGGCATCGACCTTCCCTCAAAGTAATCCACATTTTTCTTCTTAACATCTTTGTCATACTTTGATATCTGCTCATTAAAAAATCCTCTTTTTCAGTAGGTTTTGGACCCTGAAAAGGCGGGGCAGTATAAATATAAAGATGTTTTAGATTAAGATTCTCTTTCTTGCAAATATTTCTAAATGTTTGAAGATATTTTTTTGGTTTTCTATCTTCATTTGAAAAATGTTTCTTGACTAACCCAAAAAACCCATCATCTACAAAAACTAATGTATCTTCCATATTAAATAATAAATCTTCAGAAAATAAAAGCATCCGGCAACCACAAGATCACCGGGGATCATACTCACAATCCGAAGACTGCTAAAATAATTAGGACGATTAGGTTTTTAAGTTTTTCTACAGAGAGTTTTAAGAAAAAGAAAAATAATAAATCCCACAAAGTAGTTCGGATATTTTGGAAAGAAGTAATTATCTAGATAAACTTTTAATAATATGTTATTGTTTATTATCTCATGAAGATAAAAGAGATGCCTTTACAGAATAGACCACGAGAAAGATTTCTAAAACACGGCCCCGAAGTCCTGCACCCAAGGGTGTACCCCGAGAAATTTCCAAAGAAATTCCTACTAAGGGCAACGCAGAACTCCCCAAAATAATCGACGAAGTCGGCAAACCTAGTTTTCTTTTACATGGTAGCTTTTCTTTTTCTAAAAGAAAAACCCCTTTGCTATATTTTTGAGAACAGGAACCATCGGAGAAAATGTAACAGATATGTCTAATAGATTAATTGCAGAATATGGTTTAGATAAAATGTTTGAATGCTCATTAACAGAACTCCAAAAAATAAAAGGAATTGGCCCAGGGAAGGCAATGCAGATTTTGGGGATGGCGGAGTTGGGGAAACGATATAATCAATCAAAAAAACCACAAACAAAAAAGATATCCTGTGCCGAGGATGTTTTCAACCACTTTCACGAAAGACTAAAAGACAAAAAAGAAGAACACTTTTATGTTCTAATGTTAAACACACAAAACAACATCATCGGAGAAGAAAGAATAAGCAAAGGAATCCTCGATGCTTCAATAATCCACCCCAGAGAGGTTTTCAAACCTGCAATAAAAAACAGTGCATCAAAAATAATTCTCGTGCATAATCATCCGAGTGGGGATCCAAATCCCAGCCCAGAAGACAGAGAAATTGCGAAGAGGTTAAAGAATATGGGAGATGAGTTGGGGATTAGAGTTGTTGATAATGTTGTTGTTGGTGATGGGAAGTTTTGGAGTGAGGTTGAGAAGAACTAATCTTTTAATTCCTTTATCAAATTTCCTATTTCTTTATTTTCTTTTTCTAATTCTGTGAGGATAACTTTTTTATCACGATAATTAGGTTCTTTGTATTCTATATTTTTATATTTAGAAATACTTAGATCAAAGTCATTTTCTTCAATCTCTTCAATAGGAACAAAGAAGTGTTTTTCTAAACGACTTTCATTTTTTTCTTCAAATCTATTTTCAAATCTTTCTAGAATATCTGATAAATCATTTTCTTTTATGGGAGTTCTTTTATCATCTAAACTAAAACCATCTGCTTGCATGTCATAAAACCAAACTTTTTTTG
Source organism: Candidatus Woesearchaeota archaeon (assembly GCA_964604105.1). GTDB lineage: Archaea > Nanobdellota > Nanobdellia > Pacearchaeales > GW2011-AR1 > CAYZVU01. The sequence goes on from CAZRXO010000030.1 coordinate 6,283, forward strand.
TTTGTTCTCCTTTAGTGAAAAGCAAAATTGCGGTAGATACCCCTGCATAAGGTTTGAAAATTCCCGAGGGCATTTTTATTATTGCATCAAGTCTGGAATCTTTCAAGAGTAATTTCCTAATTTGCTTATGTGCATTTGAATTCCCGAACAAAACTCCATCAGGAACTATGACTGCACACTTTCCTCCTGAAGAAAGAGAATGATGCATTAATTCTAAAAATAGTATTTCTGTTTTTTTTGTTTTAATTCTAAATCTATCACTTATTTCAGATTGATTTAAACTTCCTTTGAAAGGAGGATTAGCCAGAATTATATCGTAATCTTTATCTTTAATTCTTTCATCCCCAATCCTAGCTAAACAATTTATACTTTCAATATTTGGCTGTTTAATTCCATGCATTAACAAATTCATTAAAGATATTCTCGCCATTGTTTGATCTATATCAAAACCAAATAAAGAGCTCTCATCAAGAATTTTTTTCTTAGTTGTGTTTAATGTGCTTACCCCATCTTTTTTATTTTGTTCCAAAATATATTCATAAACATTAACCAAAAAACCTGCAGTTCCACAAGCAGGATCTAAAATTTTGTTTCCTATTTTTGGATTTATCATTTCAATCATTAATTTAATTATATGTCTCGGGGTTCTAAATTGTCCATTTTTCCCAGAGGATTGTAATTCTGAAAGCAAATACTCATAAATATCTCCCTGGGTATCTTGATTTTGTTCTTTGATATGCATATCATTAATTATGTTAACAGCCTCGATTAATAAGGAGGAAGTTGGGATTCCAAAATTAGCCTCTTTCATATATTGGGAATATAAAGAACCTTTTCCTCCAAGGTTTGCCATAAAAGGAAATACTTTATACCGAACATTATCTAAAATTTCATCAGGAGAAAGCTTTGTCCATTCAGACCATTTACATTTTTCATTTCCTTTGAAGATAGAAGAATATTTTTCCCCAGTAAAATTTGATTCTTGAATTCTTTTTGAATCTTCATCCTCTAATTTTCTCATGAAAATTAAATAAGACATTTGTTCAATAGCATAGATTGGATTTGTAATTCCTCCACTCCAAAATCTATCCCATAGCTTTCTAATTTTTGATTTAAGTTCTGAGTCTAACATTATTCAAAATCACCTACTTTTAATTGGTTCCATCGTGAAACAGCCTTTAGTAATTGATTTGAAGTTGAAAACTTTGAACCTCTAACTCTATCAAAATAAGTGTACAATATAACTTCTTTTTTGTTTTCTTTCATTTTTTTAACTATTGGGACAAAATCACTATCACTAGCAAACAAAATCATTTTATTAACATTTGGGAAATTTATTATGCATTCATACATATCCATAATCATTAATGCATCGACACCTTTTTGAGAAAATTTATACTTTCCATTATTCAAAGGAATTTTAACACAAGAACCTTCTCTGAAACTTATCCATTTTTTACTCTTAGCCATCCGAGTAAATTTGTCATAATTTTTCTTTAATTTATTTTCAAATTCATTGGGATTTGTAGATTGATACGGGGGAGCATCATAAATGAATATCCTTTTTCTATTCATATTTTTATTTTTTAAAATATTTCTAAATGTCTTAAAAAAATTCAATTTTTTTCCAGACTGTTCTTCAAATTCTCTTTTTACTAACTTAAAGAAACCATTATCAATAAAAATAAAACAATCTTCCATTAGAAAATACCTCTAGAAAATAAAGCATCCGGCAACCGAAATTGATCACCGGGGATCATAAAATTAGTCCGAAAACTAATAATATAATTATGGATTTGAGGTTTATAAATTTTTGTGTGGATCATTCTGTCAATTCCCCCCGAAAAGCTTTCTGCATTAAAACATTAAACAGCTCTTCAGAATCTTCAAGATTTTTCTTTTGCTTTTCTTTTAATCTTTCAACTTTCTCGACGATATTTGCGAATTTTTGTTGGAGGGGGAGTGGGGGGAGGGGGATTTTAAGATTTCTTAATCTCTCCTCGAATCATCTTCTCAACTTCCTCCTCACTCATCTTAGACAACTTTTCCTTTGCATCCTTCATTTCTTCTTCTTGAGCATACTGCACCATATCAGACCCTGCAACAAAACACACAAAACATGACTCTTTTTTAGTCATCTCCTTTAATTCTTTTTTGAATTTTGGCCAAATTTCATTATCAAAATAATCTCGCATTTCACTTAATTCTTCTTCGTTTATTTCTTCTTCCATAATTTTATCTCCCACACCCTCAAAACCCAATCCGAAACTTTTATATTACCCACTCACTTATTATATACATAGGGGAACGTGACCTGACGAAAGCCATATTTTGTTATGGGGAGTAGGATTGACGGACACCGCAACCCTATCTTTATTTTATTCATCCCCAACATCCTTCCTTTTACTTAGTGTTACTCTCCAATCTTCTCCGAACTCAATCTTCTTCATTAAATCTTTATCAACATCACCCTTAACAACTTTCGAATTCAGCCTCGGATAACACACTATACTCAATTCATCCCACAAACCTTTCTCAAACTCAATCATCCCCTAAAATCTCCTCACATTTATTTACAAAATCATAAGCATCTTTTTTAATTCTCTCAGAAATAACCTTAGTTGTTTGTTTTGTTATACTATATTGTGCAATTTCTCTTTTATGCCGAGCATCAGAAATCTTATCTATTTCCTCTTTATGAAACTGAGCATTTTTTATTAACAATAAATCCTTTTCAGATAAATGTTTCTTTTTAACAAAATACTCCTCAAGAATAACCAATGTTGCAGAATGATTTTTACTTCTAAATCCAATCTTCGCTGATAAAGCCAAAGCAGCAGTATACATCGCATAATACCCACAAATAACAACCCATTCATTTGAATCATAACTATCAGGAATTCCCAATAATTTTCTTGCAGATTTATTAAAATTAATTTTATCAAGGATTTCTAAAGTTGCAAGATTATATCGAGCTTTTTCAAGATAGCCTCTTGCCTTAGATATAATTGTTTTATCCTTGACAATTTGCCATTTTTTCAAATAAAATTCAGTTTTTCTCATTCTTATACATCCAATAATAATATAAATCCCCTCCAGTAAAAACTATTGCATAATTCTTCAAATCTTTCCAAAGTTCAGGATTTTCTTTTTTAATTTTTGGAAATTCAGTTATTTTCACAAAAGCAAGAGAAACATTAAAACCATACTTCAATTTTATTTCATTTATTTTATTTTGCACTTGTTTTTCTGAGTCAGATATAATCATTAAATCAACATCACTTTGTTTTGTTTCATTTCTTTTAGCATAACTCCCAAACAAAATTGTCGTCCCGAATATTTCATCTGAAGCATTTTTTATTGCACCATATAATACCTTATGTTTTTTAATAAATTCAATTTCCCTCTCCAGCATATAAGCATTAAATCCCATGCTTTCAGCATACAAATTTTGCAAATCCAATGAATAAACAAGAGTTTTTCCTTTTTGTTTTTCTATAATAATTTTCTTTTTAGTTAAAGACTTTAATGACGAATTAACTCTTTCATAAGAATAATCAACCCTCTCTTGTATTTCTTTTATAGTCATTTCTTCTGCTTCAGGAAAAAAAGAACTTATTATTGTTCCATCTAATATTGAGATTTTTATAGTTCCAAAAGAACCAAATCCATGTCTTTGTTTTCGTTTTTCCATTTTATTATCTATTGATATCTCAGTAATATTATTGATATTTCAGTATTTAAATATTTCTATTCCTTCCTCTTCCCTAAACTTATCCTAAACCCTTTTTCCAATTCAATCATTTTCCTAACATCCTCATCAACATCTCCTTTCAAAACTCCACTATTAAATTTCATATAATTCAACATAATAAAATCCTCATAAATTCCCTTCTTCTTCATAACTTTAATCAGTTCCTTCCTATCCTCAGGCATAACAATTTTATCAAACTCCTTAACCTTTGCAACTTTATTAGAACCATAAATAGCATCAACATCAAACTGCTTTGCATAAGCAATCAACTTCTCCTTAAACTCCTCATCCTTTTTTTTCAACTCACTCAACTTAGTCTTAACCTCTGAAAACTCATCAACCAACTTCACACCTTCATCTTCTTTAAACTTCTTGATATCTTCAATTTTATTTAACTCAGCTTCATGTTTAAACGAAGGACAATCTGACTTAAACCCACAATAATTACAAAGAGCTGTTTGCCTTCGTGGAAACTCTGTTGCAGATTCTATCTCCTTAATCTTGTCAATAACATCTTTCTGCAACTTCTCTAATTGTTCATCTGTTCTTTCTGAAATAGCATCTTTATTAAAAGCCAACATATGCCAAACAAGTTTAACACTTTTAGCATCCTTGAATTTATCTTTAACCCAAATAGAATACATTGCTAACTGTCTATCTTCATCAGCTTCTTCCTGATCTTTCATTCTGGAATTTGTTTTATAA
>CAZRXO010000031.1:0-10207 GCA_964604105.1 Candidatus Woesearchaeota archaeon
AAACCTCCCTTGCAATTGGTCCTTTAATTTGAGTTCCTTTTGGATTTCCTTTTTCATCTTTTAAAATAGCAACAGCATTATCCTCAAACATAATATTTTCTCCTGTTAATCTTCTATAAGCTCGTCTTTGCCTAATAATTACTGCATCAAAAACTTTTCCTTTCATATCTGGCTTACCTTTTCTAATTGAAACTTTAACCCAATCAGCAACTTTTGCACGACCCTGCCGTCCCTTTGCTCCTTTACCTTTTTTAACAGAAACTAATTTTACAACCTTTGCTCCACTATTATCTGCTACAATCATTTTCGCACCAAGATTTAATCCTGCTGTTGTTCTTGCTGATACTGCTTTCATTTGATATACCCCCTGCAAGTGAATGAAAATCTTAGATTTACTTTCATTTTATCTCTTCACCTCATCTGCTGATTTAATTTTTTCAACTACAACAAAATGTATAATCTTACTTAATGGTCGACATTCTTGAACTTTAATCAAGTCTCCAACATTAATATCTTTCCTCATACAATCTGGAAGTCGAGCATGAATTTTTGTTTTCTTTCGAGCATATCTTTCATATTTTCTAACATAAATCATTCTTTCAAATTCTATAACAATCCTTTTTGGAAGTTTTTTAGTAACAACTCCTTGGAAACTTCTACCTCTAACTTTCAAGCCCCCGTGAATATGGCAATTTCTATCGCCACAGCTTTCGCTAATTTTGCTTTCTACTTTCTGTTTCTTTTCTTCTTTCTTCATTTTATTTTTGTCACCCCAAATTGTGTATGCTTATTCCGAAATTGAGTCTGCATCAAATCCTTGCTTCACAAGAAGTTCTTTTATCTTTCTTGTATGGTCTCCTTGCAACTCAATCGTTCCTTTATCTTTGTCGTAAGTCCCTCCACAAGCCAACTCATTTTTAAGAGCTTTTGCAATTGGCTTCACGTCGACATTCCTGTCGAAACCCGACACAACAGTCACAATCTTGCCGTACCGTTTTTTGTCTGTAGACACTTGGATTCTCTGCGAACTTTTTACAATCTGTTCACACACACATGCTTGCTGAGGCAAGCCACATTTTGCGCATATTTCCATTGTTTTATTTTTTCAACTTTTCCGCATTTAATTCGGATGTGTTGAGTGTGTGTATTCGAGCAATAATTTTTTTAATCTGCTTAGCCTTATTTGCTCCTGACTTTTGAGCATTTGCTTTTGATTTAACTAATTCGAGTTTGAGCTCTTTTAACTTTTTCTCTCTTTCTGTTTTCCCTAATTTTTCTATTTCTTTAAATTTCATTCAACATACCTCCCATGGTGGATGAATGAAAATCTTTGATTTATTTTCATTTTTTAGCCACCTTCCTTCTAACTGTTTTTTTATTTGAGATTTTTGTCAACGGCAAATCTTTCATTTCTATATTTTTTCTCAATTGTGCAAGTAATTTATCATCAATTTTAATTTTATCAATTAGTTTAGCATGAGGAGACAGAATACTAACTTTAACTCCAACAATCCCTGGTTTTGTCTGCGCTAATGATTGTGCTCTGTCAACAACCTTCGACGGTTCTCCTGTTTTTTTCAAATAACCTTGAGCGAATCTCCATGATTTTGCCCTTGAACTTGGAAGCTTTCCATTTAATCTGATTTCCGCACCTAATGCACCAGCCTTCATAATTCTTTCAAGAGTTCTATATGCAACAACCTTAAATTTTAAGGGCCCAAATCTTTCTAATGATAATGCAATTTCATCTGCCATTAATTGGGCGTCGAATTCAGGTTCAAGAATTTCATCAATATCTATTTGTGGATTTTCTAACTTGAAATTATTTTTAAGGTATTGTGTTAGTTCTTGAATCTTCTCTCCTTTTCTCCCTATAACTAATCCTGGTTTATGGGTTGAAACAATAATCTTTTCTCCAATTGGAGTATACCCAATTTGAACTCGACTAACTTTTCCTTTTCCAAGATTATCCCGAATATATTTTCGAATAGCAAATTCTTCTTTCTTAAATTTTACAGTATTTCTTTCTTCCATTTTATTTTTTCACCTCAACCTTTTTGCCCTTAGTAGACATTTCCTTAGAAATGTCTCGGGGCACACCCTTGGGTGTTTTAATTTTTTTCAAGTCTTTTTTACTCTTAGCTCTCAAAGTAACATGTGTTCTTTTTCTTGACCATCTTCCGAATCTTCCAAATGGTGTTGAGGCTTGATTTGCCATCGCTGTAGTAATAATCGGATTTTCTAAATCATGATTATTTGCATTTCCTCGAAGACTTTTCAAGATTACAATAAAATGTTTTGCTGCATCAACAGGATATCTCCCTGCACCAGAAGCCAAACCCTTCACAGATTTTTTATGAGCATGTTCTCCCCGCATTGGAACAGCTCTCCTCATTTTAATAACTTCTTCTAAATCTTCCATTGCCTTTGCAATTGATTTATTTTTAATAAATCTACAAATATTAATTGCATACTTTGTTGAGACTGGAACACTCTTTGCATTTACAGCAACCTCTGTTTTTGCAGGGGCTTTTTTGCCCTTAGTAGAAACTTCTTTAGAAATGTCTCTGGGCACACCCTTGGGTGTTGGAGCAACAACTTTCTCTTTTTTTGTTTTTTCTGCTGTGGATTTTTCTTCTGTCTTAATATCTTTATTAACTTCAACTTTTTCTTCTATTGGTGCCTTAACTATTCCAGATTTAATCTTCTCTGCTTTAGCTTGTTGTTTTATTGCCTTAGCATTTTTCTGTTCAGGGTTATAATCCTTCTCAGTCATTTTAAAATTTCTCCGAAATTTTCAATTGTAGTTTTTTCTACCACTGTAGTTTCTTTTTTTCTAAAAAAGAAACCCATTTTTCTGTTATTTTTTTTAATTATCATTTTTTGCTTTTGCTTTTACTTCCTTTAGTTGCTCCAACACCAGATTTACTATGTTGAATCTTAGCGCGTGTCGGGGCGAATTCTCCAAACTTATGCCCAAGCATTTCGCCAGTAACGTCAAATGGCGTGAATTGTCGTCCGTTATAAACTTGGAGTTTCATTCCAATCATCTGAGGGACAATGATGAGGTCTCGGTGGTGTGTCTTAATTAGTTTATTTTTTTCCTGCTTCTTCTTCGCTCGATTAATAAAACCCTCCAATTTCTGGAAATTTCTGAAGATGTATCGTCTATTTCTCGATTTAATCATCTTTGCAAATTCTCGAACATCTAATTTTTGCAATTCTTCAATTGCCTTTCCCTTGTATTTGAATTCTTTTTTCTTTAATTCTATTTCTGCCATTTTATTTTTTCTTCCCTGTTCTTCTCGGCCTTAGCAATCCAACTTTTCGACCAGGAGGAGCATTTCTCTTTGCAATCTTTGATTTTGGATTCTTTGCTCTACCAGAACCAAATGGATGGTCAATTGCATTCATCTTTACAGCAGATGTTTGCGGCCATAATTTATTTTTTGATTTTTTAATATAAAATTGTTTGCCTGCCTTTAAAATTGGTTTGTCCAATCTTCCTGCACCAGCAATAACTCCAATCACTGCTCTACAATTTCCATGAAACTTCTTTTCCTTTTTCGAAGGCATTAAAACAAAAATATGCTCCCCCATGACTTTATTAACTATTGCACTATTTCCCGCACTTTTAATATATTTTCCTCCATCACCTGGCTTGGATTCAATATTATAAATTTTTGTTTTCAGAGGGATATCTTTTAATCTTGCTATATTTCCGTCTTTAATTTTCTTTGAATCTAATTGAATCTTTTCACCCTCGACCATTTTCTTAAATGCAGGAATAAAAAAACTTCCTTCTTTATATGAAATTTTTGCAAGAGGAGCACTATGTCCTGCAGAACCAAATAATCTAACAATTGTTCCCTCTCCTTCCATCTTTTTTGGAAATTGAAGTTTATGTTTAAAAGATTTTTTTCTAACTCTGTAAGTACTAGTTCCCCTTCCTCTTCGCTGTTGAATAATTCTTTTTCCCATTTTACATTAATAACCCCGTTCTTTCTAAAGATATTCTTCTTTCATAATTTAATGGAATACTTACCCTATACTTATAAGGATTATCTTCTTTTACAGTTATTCCTCCTCTCTCTGTTGTAATTCTGTCTAGTGGAATTTCAAAAAGAGCACACTCTTTATATGGATTATTCCTATTCGGGCCCAATAAGGTCACTTTTTCATCATTCTTTCCATAATAAATTAAGGGCCCCGCGCAGCTTAAAATAACTAAATCTTCTTTTTCAGTTAATAAATTTAAATCCTCTATTCTATCTAACTTTTTTGTTTTTCTATTTCTTAGTCTTGCCATGGCATCTTGTGCTTTTACCTTTGGAGCTAGAACAAAATCTCTAATCATTTTACATTAACCCCAACTTTGTCGCTAAATCAATAGCGAGATTCTTTTTATTTAATTTAACATAAACATATTTTTTATTATCCCTAATAAGAGTTCTAACTTTGTCTACCTTAACTTCTAAAACTTCTTCAAGTTCTTTTTTAATTTCTGTCTTAGATTTTCGTTTATCAAATTCAAATACCAAAGTATTTTCAGCTTCAATTAATCTTACTGCTTTTTCAGTTACTAATGGTTTCATTTTATTTTTTCTCCCCCTTAACTTTTTTAGTTTTTACCACCTTTTCTTTCTTGAATTTAACAAGCTTCTTCTTCACAACTCTTTCCTTTTTTACTTTAACTTTCTTCTCTACTTTATTTTTATCTTCACCCAAATACTTAACAGCATCTTCTGTGTAAATTGTTAATCGTCCTAATCCTCCACGAGCCAAGTCAGTTACACCAATTTCATTTACTCGAATAATTTCAAATTGCATTGATTTTAATTTTTCATTAACTCCTTGAACTAAAAGAACACCTGCATTAGATTTATATTTTCGTCCTCGCATTTTACCTTTGCCTGCTCTTTGAGTTTTTTTCTTCACAGCAATAGTCATTAATTCTTTACCAAGAATAGCTTCAATTGCTTTCATTAAATCCTTGACTTTTAATGTAGTAAATTTACTCTCAACAACAAAAGGAACATCTTTGTTTAATTTATCTAATGTAGCATATCTTTTCACAATAAACTTTGCATCAGTTGTCGCAGATAAAGCAGAGAACATTGCAAGTTGCATTTCTTTTTTATTAACTTTTAATGTATTAATCATAGAAGTAGGCTTTGGTGGGTGAGCTCTTCTACCACCACGAGTATTTGGCGACACAGCACCAACCCAGTTGAATTGAGAACCTCTTCGGGACATTCTTTTTCGAGGAATACGAGACATACCACGACCATACTGTGATTTCCAAACATGTCTTCTATGAACTAACTTTCCACTCGCAGAAGCCTGCAAACCAGCACGAGGATTTGGCCCATACGGTTGTTTAGTTTTCTTTGCCTCAAGAACTTTCGCAACAATATCTTCTCGAGGTTTAACAGAAAAACATTTGGGTAAATCTATTTTTGATTTTTCTTTTCCGTTTATGTCTAATATTTTAGTTTTCATTTTAATGTTTCCAAATAGCTTCGTCTTTCCAGACAGGTTTAGTTACTTCTCCGAATATTGGTCTATATTTTTCTATTAATTCCTTATTTAGTTCCGACCTCTCTGCATATAAATTTCCTTCCTTAAAGTAAAATCTAAATTGAGTATAATTTAATTCAGTAGATACTCCAATATGAAGTGGGATAAGAAGTTCAAATTCGCTACACTCTTTTACACCTAAACACACACCCTTTATCTTTCTTTCTCTGCTGTCCACCTCCTTTTCTATTAAAATAGGGGTTCCCTCTTCTAGACCCTCCAAATCTTTTTCAGTGTTAATTGTTTTAAACTCTAAACTCATCTCAACTCCACCAGCTCAAAATTTTGTTTTTTAGTTTTCTTTGTTTCTCTAAGAGCATGAGTTAAAATAAGTTGTCTTTTTGCAGAACCTTGCACAGAACCTTTAACAACAATGTAATCTGTTTTCACGTCGCCATAATTTTTTATATTTTTTAATTTCTCATTTGCTTTTCCTAAATCAATAACCACATTATTATAAACAGCACGAGTAAACATTCCTAATTGTCCAGCCATCGGAACTCTAAAAATTACACGAGCAGGATGCCACGGACCAACATTACCAGGCCGTCTCTGCCCTTTCTCAGACTTAGAAGCTTTTAAATTAATTCCAAATCTTTTAACAGGCCCTGAAAATCCTCGACCCCTTGTCAAACCACGAACATCAACAAGTTGTTTTACTTCAAAAATATTCAAAGCAGAAATTTCTTTATTTAAATTTTCTTTAATCCAAGACATTTTCTCTTCTAATTTTCCCCCCAAACCAATTTCAACAACATCTGGCTTTTTCTTTAAACCCGTTTGCTTTACAACAGAGTAAGCAATAATTTTAACATCATCATAATCTTCCAATTTCACAGAATCTAATTTACTCGCTTTATTTTTAGGAAGTTTAACTTTTCTCTTTAATTCTTTATCTAAACTTTCAGCAAGAACATCTTTGGCAACAATTCCATTTTTGTAAAATCTTACCGAAAAAATCTTCATCGACGGGCATTCAAGAATTGTGCAAGGAATATGAATTTCCTTCCCTTTAGTCATAGAATCAGGTGTGTTGTCTTTAACATAAGCAGTAGCCATTCCCGCCTTGTAACAAATAAAACCTTTCAAAGGTTTCGCAGAATCAATCGCATTCCAGTTCACTCTAGGCAAAAACTTTTTAGCCCGCTTACGAGGCCAAAATTGCAAACTTCCTTTTCTCGGTGATTTTCTTGTTGGCATTTATTTTTAATCTAGCGAAGATTAACATTTTATTCACCCTGGATAGAATATGTAGAAAAAATTAGTTTAAAAACTATTCGGTAATGAAAATATTTCAGAGAATAGGATAATTTTTAAATTCTTTTAATCAGAAAGTTTTATGGCATTTACTCAAGAACAAGTAACTTATTTAATAAAAACATATTCTGGTGCAGGGAGTATAAGAAAAACACAGAAAAAATTTAAAGAAGATTATGGAATATTTCCTTCGGATAAAAAGATTAGCCAAACACTAAAAGAGAATGGTGTAACCTTAGATTCTCGTGGCGGAAGAAGAAATTTTTTTGATGAAGCAGCATTTAGAGAATTATATAAGGATTGTAATGGAAATTTAGCTAGAATGGGAGTTAGGTCTGGAAAAGAGAGAAAATACTTAGAAAGCAGATGCAAGTCTCTGGGTTTGTTAATCGACCCTTAACTTTTCTAAAGCCACGCCCCACCAAAAATCAAACCAATAATAAGAGGATATTTCCAATAATCTGTGTGCATCGGGGAAAATAAAATTCCGGTGAATCCGAAGATTGCCAGAATACCGAGGAGATTAATTTTGTCCATTTTTTGTTTGTGGATCTTTTAAAAGTATTTGAACAAATTTATATCCACACGCCAATCTTAAAAAACCAGTTAAATTACTTTTTGCTTCAAGAAAATTGTTCCATTTCATATTTTTTTCTTTAGGTTCATAAAATTCTTTTACTTTTCCTCTCGCATCTGCATCTAAATCATTATAATAAATAATCTTTTGCTTGAAATAAGGGAATTTTCTTACCACTGCCAAAGGTATCTCAGTAATGTCCAAAACAATTTTTTCAACTTTTCCTTTACTCATTTTAAAACTCAATTTTTATTCTTTTTAAAAATTATTATACTCCAGTTAGAACTAGAAAAGTTTGGCTTGGCACGCGACAAAAAATAATAATTGGTTTTACCCAAAAAGCGCACCAAGTCCAGCTGCTGCAGGAGCTTTCTTTTCTTCTTTTGGTTTTGCTTCTTCTTTTTTCTCAGGCGCACTTGCAACCGGAGCAGCAGAAACCAAACTCGCAGATGTTAATTCCTTTTCGATATCAACACCTTTCAAACTGGCAATCAAAGACTTGATTTTACTCTCATCAGCCTCGACACCAGCAGCTACAACAACACTTTTCAAATTTGTTTCATTAACTTCTTTACCTGCTTTGTGAAGCAGTAAAGCTGCATATATGTTTTCCATTTTAGTTTTGTTCTCCAACATTTATTTGTTGAATATCTTGTATTGAATTAAGAGATAAAAAACTATCTATATCTTCTAATTCCTTTTCTATCTTAGGTTTTCTCTCTTTCATATCTTGTTTTGCGCTTTCAAATATTGCAGTTTCTGCCTCTTCTATAGTTTTGTAAGAATCAGTCATTGTAAGATTCCAATATTCCCCAAAGAACACTTCAGGTACCCTGCGTCTCTTACTCCCGTCACGTATCATCATTCTTCCAATTGCGGGATGAAAATATTCTTTTACTATGGGAAGATATTCTCTTGTGTTCTTTTCAACCATCTCAACCAAAAAGGGCCCCCAACCCCGCAGCTGCCGGAGCTTTCTTTTCTACCTTTACTTCTTTAACTTCTTTTGGTGCCTCAACAGCGACGGCAATAGGCTCACCAGTCATAATCCTATTTATTTTCAAAGCATGAGCTTCAGCTTTACTTAGCAAGAACCCAATTGTATCTTTATTCACATAACCAATTGAAACAGCAAAAGGTAATGCTCGACTAAATGCTTCTTTCAAATCAGCAACAGCTTTGTCTCTGTCAATTTTCATATCACAATATAATTTTTTAGACTCAACATCAAAAGCACAAACAGGAGTAAATCCAATTGAAAATGGTTTAATGTCAAGCTTCGACATTATGTCTGCATGCTTTTGTAAAATTGTTTTACCCTCAGCAACAATTACTTTATCTTGAGTAATCTCCAATTTCCCTTGAGTAACTTTTGTAATAATTCCAACAGCACTCAATTCTGAAATTGCAGGACCAGGAACCAACTCAGTCATACCAGCTTTAATCTCAATATCATAAGGAGCAATTTGCCCAGGCTTTGCCTTCGCTGCACTCTTACTTCGAATCAATTCTCCCGCAAGTTCATAACTTTCCATATCAGAAAACAACAAAGCCATACTATCATCAAAATATTTTTCTAATTCTTCTAATTCTTTTTTACCTGCTCTATCAACTGCCCTAAAAAGCAAATTCTTCTTCGGGAACTTAACAATCGCCTTACCCCGCAACTTCTTCACAATCTCCTGATACTGCGAAGCTGGCAAACTTTTAATCGAAGCAATTAAAATAGTTTTACTTTTTCCAATTAAATCTTTTAAATTTCCAATTATTTTTAACTTACTTTCTGGAACAATGTTTCCGCTTTTAGTTTTCATTTTATCTAACTCCAATTTTAACAGGTTTAGTCATTGTGAATTTCAATTCAATATTTTTAATATTCTCTTTGTCCCTCGGCATTTCTTTCAAAAGAGCATTGTAAACAGTCAAAGCATTTTCAATAATTTCTTCGTCTTTCATAGATTGTTTTCCAATCGCCAGCTTCACACTTGGTTCTTTAACTTTAACTTTAACACCTTTGTTAATTTTTTCTTTCAACTCTGCAATTGTTTTATCATCAGCATTAAGAATAATTCCCATTTGTGGCGACGGCATTTTACCTGCAGGCCCAAGCACACGACCAAAAGTCGAGGCAACCAACGGCATCAAACTTCCTTGTGCGATAAAAAAGTCATATTTATTAACAAGGTTCTTAACCAATTTTTTATCTTTAACATATTTCTTAAATTCCTCTTTAGTAATTGAATCAATATTTTTATTCTTCGACTCCAAAAAACCAGCAATATTTTTATCCTTAATTCTATTCGGCACATTCACGAAAAGATTAATATTATGTTTTCTCACTTCGAATTTTTGCAGATTCACAATTAAGTCCACAGACTGGTCAAACTTTCGCTCCTTGCCTTTTCGTAATTCTACAAGAGCTTCTTTTAATTGGTCTTTTAATTCTGCCATCTTATCTCCAACTCCCGACCTCGCACGAGTTATCATAGTTATTTTACTCTCTACCACGAAATCGCTCGCCTCCCATAGTCCGCGCCACAAGCATAGATTGTATCTTGTAACGATATGGTTCAATCAGTTAAGAATTGAGGGGAAATTTGTTTTATAAAACTTTCGAAATTGTTCGCAACAAGTTGCTCAAAATTAATACAAGGCATTAATAGACTAGCCTTCGGCTGAAAAGTTTGGTGATTAGTTGAACATCGATGTGAAAGTCCTTTTGTCATTAATAGTTTTTCCTAGCGAAACATTCTAGCGAACAGGCTGTCCCACAATTAACAAAATTTAAATAGT
>CAZRXO010000032.1:0-10206 GCA_964604105.1 Candidatus Woesearchaeota archaeon
TGCTGTTATGATTATTTATTAAAAAAACCTAAAAACTTTTGAGGGGTGCTATAATTAAATTTATAATGCTTATAATTTTTATGTTCTTATGGAAATGCCTTTGTCTGAGGTTTTGGATAGAATGAGTATTCTTAAATTGAAGATTGAACGAATTGGTGAGCCGCATCTTATTGAAGAGATGAAAGCATATAAGAAGGCTTTGGATGAATTTAGAGAAAAAGGAATTTTGATTAAACAAGAGTGGATTGATGAACTTTATGATTTAAATGGTCAGATTTGGGATATTGAATCTGATATTCGTCGTGGAAAAGAAGGAGAGTTGGGTTTAGAAGAAGTTGGTCGAAGAGCAATTGCAATAAGGAAAATAAATAGCAAAAGAGTTGCAATTAAAAATAAAATTGTTGAAGAAAGTGGTCATGGATTTAAAGATGTTAAAATGAATCATGCTTCAGAGTAAAATGAATGATTTAATATATAAAAAAATAATTTCTAAAAAAGAATTTTCTCAGCTTCCTCGAGAAGATGTTGAGAGAGCTTTTTCTGTTTTTGATCAGGATAAATTTTCTGACGAGGAGAAAATAAAAAAGACAAGAGATTTATTGAGGAAGATTTTTTCTGGTTTTGGAGGAAAAAAGGTTCTTGTTTGGAAAGATAAATCTGCAGAAGAGGTTTTAAAAAAACATTTATCGACGAGAGAAAGATTTGATTTTTATGAAGAAATTTATAAAAGAGTTTTGAAGGATTTGGGCACCCAAGGGTGTACTCCGAAAAATATTCAAAAGAATATTTTTACTAGGAGCAAAATTAGTGTTATTGATTTAGGCGCAGGCGTGAATGGATTTAGTTATAATTATTTTGAGAAAGTGGGCAAGAAAGTTAATTATGTTGCTGTTGATTCTGTTGGGCAATTAATGGATTCTACACAAAGATATTTTGATTCAAATAAAATTAGTGCACAAGCAGTAAAGATGAGTTTGTTTGAATTGAATAAAATTAAAAAATTAATTTCAGCGACGGAAAAACCACAGGTTGTTTTTATGTTTAAAGTTGTTGATGCTTTGGAAAAATTAGAGAGAAATTATTCTAAGAAACTTTTGAAAGAGATTATGGGTTTGGTTGATACCCCTTTTGGGCATGAGAACCTCTTACGAGGGCGATGTGTTTTAAGCTTGCCTACAGAATCTTGGAATTTGCGAAAGAGATTTTTTGTGCAAAGAACTTGGTTAATAGATTTTATAAAAGAAAATTGGAATATCACAGATGATTTTGTGATTGGGGGAGAGAGGTATTTGGTTATTGAGAATAAATAGCTCGCTATCGCTCGAGATTTGTTGCTCAGAAATTGCAGGCGAATTTCTTCGCTGAGGAATTAGTTAAAGAGGAAATTTAATTAAAGGGATTATATTACCATTATCTTTAAATAATATATCTTTTTATTTAATCCATGAAACCTAAATTTTTTAAAAAAGTTTTGAAAAACGGAATGACTGTGATTCTTGAAAAAAGAGATTTACCTATAGTAAGTGTGGCCTTTGCTGTGAAGCATGGGGGAATTCACGAGACTTTAAAAGAAAAAGGAATTTCACATTTTATCGAGCATATGTTATATAAAGGAACTGCAACTCGGAGTGCAAAACAAATTGCAGAAGAGCTTGAGCGAAAAGGTGGCGATGTTAATGGATTTACTTCTGATGAATGCACTGCTTATTGGTGCAAAATGCCGTCGAGAGATTTGAGTGTTGCTCTTGATGTTTTAAGTGACATGGTTAAGAATCCTATGTTTGATAAGATAGAATTAGAGAAAGAACGAAAAGTTATTTTTGAAGAAATTAGAATGGGACATGATACTCCGCGAATACATATTTTTAATGAGATTCAAAAAGCACTTTATGACGGGACAATGGATATTAGTTTGGCAGGGAATTTTGAGACAATGAATTCAATAGATAGAAAGAAACTTGTTGAAAAGTTTGAGAAAGTTTATAGTCCAAATAATATGATTCTTGCTGTTGTTGGGGATGCTGATTTTGATGAACTTTGTGATTTTGTTGAAAAGAATTTTGATAAAAAGAAAAGTGAGATTAATGTTCAAAAATTTGATTTGAAAAATAAATCTATAATAGAAGAAAGAAAAGGAATTGACCAGGCAAATTTGGTTCTTGCATTTCATGTGGCTTTATGTGGGGATAAAAAATCTTATGCTGCAAAAGTTCTAAGTGTTTTAATGGCAGAAGGAATGTCTTCGAGGCTGTTTGAGGAAATTCGTGAGAAAAGAAATTTGGCTTATGCTGTTAAAGGTGGGGCTGAAGTGAATAAAGATTTTGCTTATAATTTTATTTATGTTGGAACAGAGAAACAAAATGTCGAAAAAGTTAAGGAATTAATTTTAGAAGAATTTGAAAAAGTTGCAAAAGATTTGGATGAAAAAGAATTGAAAGAAATTAAGGAGCAAATGATTAGTAATTATTATATTTCTATGGAAGAGTCACAAATGCAAATGGTTAATTTGCTTTATTCAGAGATTCATGGTGATGCTAAGAATTTTTATGAATATGAAAAAAATATTTTTGGAGTTAAGTTAGAAGATGTTAAAGAATTAGCTGGAAAAGTTAAGAAAGGTTATAGTTTTTTTGCGCTTGTTCCTGAGGATTAGAAATTTCTAAATTAGAGAAATATTTATAAAATAGTTTTTCCTAATTAATTTATGAAGAAGTTGGTGATGTGTTTTGTTTTGTCTGTAATGTTAATTTTATCTTTGGGATTTGTCTTTGCTGGATGGAGTTCTGCGACAGGAACTGGCACTCAAAAGTTAAATGGGATTTCTTGTTATGATGCAACTACTTGCTGGGCTGTTGGAGAAAATGGAGTTGTGCTTTATACTTCTGATGGGGAAAATTGGGCTACTGAGATAAGTGGGACTACCCAAGTTTTAAATGATGTTTTTGTGATTGATGAAAATATTGTTTGGGCTGTTGGAGAAAATGGTGTTGGTTTGAAAAGAACAGTGAATCTTCAAGGAGTTCCTGAGTGGAAAACAAGAAAAGTTGATAATTCTTTTCTTGGTCCTAAAGATGTAAATGGTGTTCATATGATTAACGGATTAAAAGGATTTGCTGTTGGAGAATCTGGAAAAATTTGGAAAACTACAACTGGCTTGAATTGGAATGAACAAACAAGTGGAATTTCTAAGGATTTCAATGATGTTTATTTTATAACAGATAATGTTGGTTGGGTTGTAGGAAATTTGGGGAAGATTTTAATTACTGAAAATGGCGGGGCAACTTGGACAGAACAAACAAGTGGGGTTAGTGTTCATTTGAATTCTGTTTATTTTTTTAATCCTAAGGAAGGATTTGTTGTTGGAGATTCTGGGAGATTATTATCTACTGAAAATGGTGGAATGACTTGGTCAAAAGATTTTGTAGGATTAAAATCTTTGAATTCTATTTATTTTGCAGATGCGAATAATGGTTTAATTGTTGGTAGTGATGGAAAAATTCATAGAACAAAAAATGGTGGAACAACCTGGACAGAAGAGGTAAGCGGGGCCACAAATATATTATATGATGTTTATATGTTGGATGCAGATAATGCTTATGCTGTTGGTTCTAAAGGAAAGATTTTGAAATATTCTTCAGTTCCATCCTCGTCTTTTAATGAAAGGGAAATGCCTTCGCAACAAGGTGCATTTGTTGGTGATCTCGGAGGAGAAGCAAATTCAAATCCTACAAACATTGAAATACCTTGTACTCACGACGATGATTGTCCTTCTACACTTCCTTATTGTTGGAATAGTGTTTGTGTTGAATGCAGAGTAGATTCTGATTGTGCGACGGATTTTATTTGTACGAATCAAAAATGTAAACAAGATTTTTCAACAACTCCACAAACAACAAATCCAACTTGTGTTGAAGATGATGGGGGATTGAATTTATTTCAGGCAGGGACTGCAATTTCTGGTGGGACAGATTACAAAGATGTTTGTGTTGTTTCTCAAACTTCAGCAACTACATCTCCAGAAAGAATTTCAACAGAGGTTCATGAATATGTTTGTAATGAAAATATTCTTGAGGATTTTATTTTAGATTGTCCTTCTGGAACAATTTGTGAAGAAGGTGCTTGTGTATTTTCTGATGGAAGTTCTGTAGATGCAGGTTGTGATCCAATTAGGGTTGATGGCCCGAGAATTCCTGTTGGAACAGTTGTTAGATTAATACAGGCTGTAGATTTAGAAAAAACAGCTTTTTCAAATAATTCAAAGACTTCTTTTGGAGGGGGTTTTATTGAAGATGATAGGGGAGAATTATATTATTGTAATCATTTAGATTTGACTTATCAGAAAGTTAAAGCAAATGCAGAAACTTGTTTAGTGAATTATGAATGTAAGTCAAATAGTTGTTTAAGTGGAAAGTGTGTTGCTGTTGGAGAGATTCTTGAGGGGCAAATGAGTTTTTTGACAAGAATTTGGTGTGCGATTGCAAACCCGATTGATTTTATGAGTAGAGAAGAACAAGGTGGTTGTGATTCTGAAGAAGCGCCTAAATTGAATGATTATTGTAAATGTTTATTGGAGGCCTAAATGAATAAAAGGTTATTTGTTGGATTTTTCTTTGGAATAGTTTTTTTATTTTCTTTAAATTTTATTCTTGCACAAGATTGCTTGCAGGTCGGGCAGATTGATTATTCAACAAATCAATATTGCGATTCTAATCTTGTGTGGCAGAATTTAAAGGAGCAAGGAGTTGTATGTGTAAATAATTATGAATGTGAAATAAATTCTTGTAAGGAAGGGATTTGTAAATCTGAATTTGAAGGAATTCAAGACACGCAAAAATGGTATGGGAAAATTTGGGATATAATTTATTTTTGGGAAGAAGAACCTCCTGTAGAATATTGTGGTAATGGTCTTTGCGATTATGGAGAAACTAACCTTACTTGCCCAGTGGATTGTGGGGATATTTGTGGAAATGGTGTTTGTGATAATAATGAAACTTGTTCTACTTGTGAAATTGATTGTGGTGCTTGTGGTCTTGGGCCTTTTTGTGGGGATGGTTGGTGTAATGGAAATGAAGATTGTCATACTTGTAATGATGATTGTGGGAACTGTCCTAATGGGGGTGGGGGTGGCGGAGGTTCTAGGAGAACTGTGGTGAATAATTCTAATATTAATTGTGGCGACGGGGTTTGTGATTTAGATGAATCTTGTTCTGTTTGTTCTGAAGATTGTGGAAATTGCCCGATTAGTTTGACTTCTGAATCTGAATGTGGCGACGGGGAATGTGGTGATGATGAAGATAGTGATACTTGCGCTGAGGATTGTTCTTCAGAGAGTGGAAGTTTATGGTGGTTATGGTTATTATTAATAATTTTAATTTTAGGTGTTCTTGCATTTATTGGTTATGTTCTTTACAAAAAGAAAACTGCGGGAGGAGAATCAAATGTTAGTGTTTCTGGAAAAGAACTTCCAAAATATCCTCCTAAATCTGAAATTTCTTTAGAAGCAAAACCAAAACCTGCTTTAGAAAAACCAAAGTTAATTATTCCTGAAGTTTCTTCTGTTGGTGTGAAGTGATTTTGGGAGAGAGGATTTTTTATTGATTTTTCGCGAGAGGGAATGTATTTATAATTATATTAGGCTCTTTCACTCCTCGAACTTGATCCGCCGAATGACAATGAGGCTGGCTGGAGAGTTCAGAGCTGAAGGGAAGAGAAATTATGAAATAATTTTGAAGAGTTAATTCTCATGCGTGGGTGTCGGGGGGGAAGGTGGGCTTTCGTATTATATTTTGAGAAGTTGTTAGGGTAGATTTTAGTTAGGTTGGAGCTCGTGAAAAGAAAAATATATAAACTTTAATTCTTATAAAAAGATATGTTTGAGAGATTAAAAGCTAAAAAAGAGATTAAAAAGAGGAATAGCCCCTTAGAAGATTTTGATCAAAAATTAGATCATTTAAATAGGTTGCTTAAAAAATCAGAACTTCTATCCCCCCCAAAAAGGGATGCTATCTATTCTAAAATAGGTGATTTGTATAAAGAAAAAGCGGGTAGAGGTGAAGATGTTAAAGAAGTATGTGGGCCCATAGTTAAAGCAATAGAATCATATACTCAATCTGGAGAAATTCGAAAAGCAAGAAGACTATTAAATAAAACATATCGTGTTGGTAATTCTATTTTGAGTCGTAGTATTATCTCCTGGCATTTTGAAGCTGCCGGAGATATAATTGGTGAAGAGAAAACAAAGAAACTTGAGTATGAAATAGAAAGAGAAAGTCGGAGAAGAAAAGGTAAAAGTGAAACTAGAAGGTTGGGGAGATATTTTCCGCCCACAACTGCAATTATTGGCTTAATTGGCGGGCTATTTTTTTTATCAACTAACATGACTGGAAATGTAATTGGATTAAACCAATCAACAGGAAATATTCTTGGAGCAGTTTTGCTTTGTGTTGGATTGGTTGGAAGTCTTTTCTGGTTTAGAATTCGTAAGCGTTAAATTCCCCGTCATTAGATAACAACTTCTCAGTAACAGGGGGGCATGAGAATTAATTGGGTTTAACAAACTTTTAACTAACTCCTGTAGATTTATGGATATTAGTTTGTTAAAAGTGTAAATTTGAACAACGACTGAAAAAACTTCATTTGATTTTTCAAAAGAATAATATTAAAAACTCTTTTTATTCTTTAATTTTATGTATGTTGTAAAAGTTCCTGGAATAAATGGTCTTGGCAAGACAAAAGGCTGTGAAGGCGCTGGAAATGCGATTATAGCTATGCTCAGAGAGATTTACAGCAACGAGGGGGGAAAATCTGTGCAAAAAGAAAACTTTGATTTGGAGGAGATTCACTTGGATAATTCTGATTTGATTTTAAGTAATAAATTAATTTATAAGAATTCTTTTGAGTGTTTTGAAGAACAACCGAAGACGATTTTTCTTGGAGGGGATCATTCTGTTTCATATTCTATTGCGCGCGCTTTTTTTGATTCTTGTGATAATTCTGGGAAAGAGCCGTGCTTAATTGTTTTTGATGCTCATCCCGATTTAATGACTCCAATGAAAGTAGAATCAGGAGATTCTTCTCACACAACCCCTATGTGTTGTAAAGAACCAACACACGAAGAATGGCTTAGTACTTTGATTGATGATGGTTTTCCTTCGGAGAATGTTCTTTTGGTGGGTGTTAGAAATTCTTGGAAAGATGAATTGGATTTTATTAAAAAGAAAAAAATTAAAGTTATTGATTGCGACAAAATTCTTTTAGATATTGAAGGGGCTTGTGATACAATTACTGAATTTGTTCAAGGACGAGAACTTTATGTTTCAATTGACATGGATGTTATTGACCCTGCTTTTGCCCCTGCAACAAGTTACTCAAATGAAATTGGGGGTTTAACATCTAGGCAGTTTTTATATTTGATTAAAAGAATAAATAAAATTAAAACTCTTCGGGGGGTTGATATTGTTGAGATTAATTCTAAATTAGACGAAGAAAAATTTAATGGAATGACGATTAAGTTGGGGGCTAAGATTTTAAGTGAACTTTTGTGAAAAGTTCTCTGTTCGTTCGCCAAGATGTTAAACGAGGGGGGGTTGATTTAATATTCCCTTCCAATTAAATCTAAAAATATTTCTGATTTTTTTCCAAGAATTTTTTGCAAATCTTCTTTTGGAGAGTTGATGATATTTTGAATTGTTCCAAATTTTTCTAAAAGTTTTCTCGCGGTTTTAGGACCAATTCCTGGAAAACCCTCGACGATAAATTGAAGTTGCTCTTTTTTTGTTGTTGCTTTCTTTTTTGTCACAAGGGACATTTCTCTATCTTGTTTTTTTGAAATTAGATAAATATATTTTGCAGTGTCTTCCTCATTTTTAGTAAATATAATTGGAATTTTATGTTTGAGAGTTATTGAAAGTAAAAATCCTCGAATAGCATTTGGATTTATCCCCGAAGTAAAATCCTTATTTGAATAAAGTTCTTGTTCTTCAATTCCCTCGATGAGCAATAATTTATTTTTGTATTGTTGCATTTCTTCTAATTGTTTGACTAATCTTTTATTTATCATCGACGATAAAAAGTCTGAAACTGTTTTTCTTTCAATGGCAACATTTTGAACAATATAATCCGCGACTTTTAATTCCCTGAATTTTATTTCGAAATTTAGTTTCATTAATTTTGCGACGACTAAAGAATTTTTCTCTCTGTAGTCTACAATAACTTTGTGTGGGGGCTCTTCTCTGTGAGTGGTTTTTTTCGTTGAGAAAATATCATAAATTTCTTTGGATTTCATAGTTCTTTAAAAATAGTTTAGTTTAAATTTTTTTGTCTCTTAGAATGAATACAAATATTTAAAAAGCTAAGGAATTTTTTGGATTAACAAAATAAAAATTTGTAAAAGAGGTAATATGACAAAAAAATGTATTTATTGCAAATGTGAATTATCTGAGGATTCTGTAATTGATTTTTGTGAAAGATGTGGTAGGGGGGTTTGGGGGGAAAAAATGTTTAATGCGATAGTTCAAAATATGGAAAATGCACGGAGTAAAGGGGATCTTTGTGATGCAGGGAGTTTTACAAAGGTTTCAGGTGATAATTTTACAAAATTTAGTTGAGAGATAGTTTTTTAAATAGTTTATTTCTGGTTTATTTATGGTAAGAAGAAAATCAGTGAGAACTCGGGGAAAATTGCAATTAAGCAAGTATTTTCAAGAATTTGAAAACGGCGATAGTGTTATAGTAGTTATAGAGGATTCTGTGCAGAATAATCTCCCGAAGAGAATGCAAGGAAGAACTGGAGTTGTCGGGGCGAAGCGAGGAAGAGCATATATTATAAATGTTAAAGATCACGACAAGATGAAAAAATTTTTGGTTGAGCCAATACATTTAAAAAAAATGAATTTAAATTAGAGATATGATAAAAAATATAAAACCCCTAAGTATGGTAGAAGTTGCAGATTATGTAAAAAATTCTGACACAGAATCAGAAGTAACTGGGTTCATTAAGAAATTTAACAAGTTAAAATTAAAAGAAGCAGAAGAGTTTAAGAAAAAACTTTTGGATTTGGATTTATTAAAGTTGAACGAAGAACACGCAATAAAAGTTATTGATATTATGCCTGAAGATTCAGAGGAATTAAATAAAATATTCAGCGATATAAATTTAGACGAGGATGAGACAAAGAAAATACTTGAGGTCATTAAGGAGTTTAAGTAATGAAAATGACACAAGAAAACAGGAAATTTTTATTCATTCAAATAAAATCATGGAAGGTAATTTAAATGAGAGAAGAACAAGCAATAATATTAGAAATTTTACCAAATGGTTATCCCTTAGATGGAAAAATGATGCCAATAGCACAGGCAATTGGAGAGAAAAATTTAACTCTTTTAGAACTTGTTCCTAGAAAAGATATAAATTTAGAAATTGGAGAAAAAGTTTATATTGGCGAGGGGAAACGAGATAAAATATATTATATTCTTGGAAGATTAAAACGAGAAAAGTTAACAGAATCGGCAAAACAGTATTTAGAAGAATTTATAAAAGGAGTTGTTAAAGAAAGAGAGAAAGAATTCATTGAATTTTTCAATCATGCAGAAGCAATTAATAAACGGATTCATCAAATTGAATTACTTCCCGGATTAGGAAAAAAATATATGAAGGAAATCCTTGAAAAAAGAAAAGAAAAACAATTTGAATCTTTTGAGGATATACGTGGAAGAATTTCAAATTTTCCATTTCCAGAAAAAGCAATTGAAAGAAGAATCTTGCAAGAATTAACTAATATGGAGAGATACAATTTATTCACAAATTAAAATGACAGAAAAAAAACAACAATCAATAGGCGAAGTTGAAGCAAGAAAAAAATTAGCTAGTGAATACTCTGATAAAGTTGTGAGGATTTTATCCACAGACATTGAGGGTGGAATGACCTTGTATTCTGGTTTTACAAAAATTAAGGGGATTTCTTGGGGTTTTTCTAATGCGATTTGTAATGTTCTTGGGCTTGATAAAAAAAGAAAAATTGGTTCATTGACTTCAGATGAAATAGAGAAGATTGTTAATTTTGTTAAGAATCCGAAAATTCCAAAATATTTAATTAATCGGAGGTCTGATTTTGATACGGGGGAAGATAAACATTTGGCAGGTATAGATTTAGATTTAAGAAAAGATTTTGATATTAAGAGATTAAAAAAAATAAAAAGTTATCGTGG
>CAZRXO010000033.1:0-9183 GCA_964604105.1 Candidatus Woesearchaeota archaeon
TAATTTTTTAGACAAAGCATTTACACAAGAAACACCAACACCATGCAAACCCCCTGAAATTTGATAAGATTTTTTATCAAACTTTCCACCTGCATGAAGTTTTGTTAAAGCAATTTCAACAGCTGGCTTTTTGAACTGCGGATGAATATCAATTGGAATTCCTCTACCATCATCTTCAACACTTACAGAACCGTCAGTATTAATTGAAATATAAATATCTTTACAAAATCCAGCCAATGCTTCATCAACAGAATTATCCATGACTTCATAAACTAAATGATGAAGTCCTTCCCTACCTGTTGAACCAATATACATTGCTGGCCTTTTACGAACCCCCTCAAGCCCTTCAAGAACCTTAATTGATTCTGCTTTATAGTCTGATTTATCCACCATACACACCCAAGAATTCAACTTGCTTTATAAAGTTTTCCTGTCATTTGTCGTCGGTAAATTAAAAATTTGGTGAAAAAACTCCAAATCTGACTTGGTCAAGATTTTCCGTAAAAAACTTAATTAATCCAAAATAAACCCCACAATTAATATTCAATTTTCCCAATTATTTCTTTTTCTTTACAACCTTTTTCTTTTTAACTTGCTTTTTCTTAACAGCTTTCTTTGCCCCAACACCCTTAATAATTTTTCTCTTAACATTAACATCATACTCAACTTTTTCCTCACCTGGTTGTCGCTTAGAAACCCAACGAACTTTTCGTCTTTTTAATTTCAAATTCTTTCGACATTTCGCAGAACACAAATGATTAATCTTCCCACTATTCATAACCAAAGTCATTCCCTTATGCTCAGGATAATCTTTTCCACAATAAATACATTTATGCATTTTGAATAGCTTTTAACAAACCCCCCTTTTCTTTACCTACAAACAAAAATCTTTCAGGTCCTTTTTCAGTGCGGGGTAGTTCTCTAAAATTTGATGGAATTCCATTCTCCCCTACAGAAGAACTTATTAAACTAAGATATGCTAATTCGGGAAAGGTTAAGTCAGAAACAAAAACATACGGGGTATATCCTTTCAGTTCCGAGTTTCTCATCCCTCCTCTCAATTTCCAATAAACTCTTTCTCTTAATTCCATTTGATGAGGGGATTCTAGTTCTTTTTTTTCTTCGCGCGGAACCATCCCAAGAATCATTTTAAGTATAAGCCCCCTTACTTACTTTGCTCTTAATTCTCCTTGCTTCAATTTCAGTTTCCCTTAAAATTAAAACATCGCCAACACGAATAGAACCCTTAACATTTCGTCTCATTGAACGACCTTTATCTCGTCCATCTTGAACTTTACATTTAACTTGTGTGATTTCTCCTCGAAAACCAGTTCGCCCAATCAACTCCTCAACAACTGCAGGCACAGGCTCGCCTAAAATTTTATCAGAACCTTTTGAACTCTTTTGCTGATTTTGTTGCTGTTGTGGTTTTTGCGATTTTGCCATTTTAATTTTCAATTGGAACTATTTTTATATCTGCAATACAATCTGAACAATGTTTCCCCAAATCTCTGAGATACCCATAAACTTTATCAAAAGGCTGACATTTTATTCCTCCTTGAATAGGTGCATTTAATACATTAACTTTAACATCATGCATCTTAGTAGAATCTAAAAGAACTTCATCAAGACTTGGAATAAAAACACCCTCTTTCAATTTCATAGCGATTGTGCCTTCTATAATTGGTTCAATTCCTTGTCCTTCCATTTTATTATTTAACCGCCGGAATTTTTGCTTCGCCAAGTTCAATAACAGCAATTGACGACGCTGATACTGGCAAGCCAGCTGCAATTCCTAACTTTTGTTTACTATCAACTTCTTCACAAGGAATCTTTTTATCTTTGCACAGCAACGGAATATGTTGAACAATTTCTTTTGGATCAACATCACCAGCATAAACAACAAACTTAGCAGTTCCTCGCTCAATTGCCTTTGTCACTTCATTAGTGCCTTTCTCAATTTTCCCTGTCTTCCTTGCAGTTTCAATTATTTTATATGCATCCATCGTGTTTTGAACCTCCTGGTTCGAAATGCTTTGCAAGAGCTTAGCTCTTAGCATCGTATTTTTATCTAAGGTATTTAATTTCCAGAACAAAGAGTAGAGAATAATATCCTCACTCATGTTCATCGGATATAATTTATCATGAAAATTGGTTTATAAACTTTTTCGTCAGAAAAATTAAACTTTCTCAATCCCTATCCCGCATAATTTCTTCAAAATTTCTTTTATACCAATCAAAAGTTTTTCGAACACCTTCAAAAATATCAACCCTCGGAGAATACCCCTGCGCTTTAATCTTAGAAATATCTAATTCAACTTCTTGAGGTTGAGCCATCTCTGGCAATTCAAAACATTTAGAACCCCCTCCAGCGAGGCTGATTATATAATCTGCAACCCCAGTTAATTTGGTGGCTTTTCCTGAAGACAAATCATAGACTTCATTTTTTTGATTCATCACAAGTAATATTCCTTCGATAAAATCATCAATATAAGTAAAATCTAAAGTTTTATTTTCATTCCCAAAAATTTTCAATTCTTTCCCTTGCAAAGCATTCAAAACCCAAATGTCAATCAATCTTTTGGTTTATCATTAAATGGTCCGTAAACCGTCGACGGCCGAATAATAACATAATCAATTCCGTAACATTCTTTATACCCCTTAACTAACTCCTCCCCGTAAATTTTGCTTGCAGTATAAACATTTTTCTCAGGACTCAAAATCCGAGAGGAACTTGTAAAAACAATTTTAGGAATTTTATTTCTCCTGCAAAATTCCATAACTTCATGCATTCCTAAAACATTATTTTCAAAAGCCAATTCAGGATTTTCAATACATTGATTAATTTTACAAAACGAAGCAAGATGAATTAACATATTCGCCGGAGAATCCAAAGAAACCTGATTAAAATCAATAATATTATTTCCATCTCTCTCATCAATCAAAAGCACAGGCTCATGCCCTAACTCTTTTAATCTCTTCAAAAGAAAACTTCCTATCAACCCTTTGTGTCCAGTCATAACAAACTTCATAAAATAAAAACTTAAAACTCTTTTATAAAATTATATATTATTTCCAACCCACATTAACATCATCAGTCCTCTGTCTAGGATTAAAATCCAATTTCTTTAAATTTTTATAATCATAGATATTACATTTTCGTTTAAACATTATCTCTCCAAGAAAAGCAATCATCGCAGCATTATCAACTAACAAACTCCGAGGAGGAACAAACATTTTTGTTTTTTCAATTCTCTCATCACACATTTTTTTACACATTTCTTGCAAACGAGAATTACATGCAACCCCCCCACCCAACAATAATTCATTTTTCCCTGTATGCGCTAAAGCCCTCTCTGCAGTTTCAACCAGCATCGCAAAAACAGTTTCCTGAAGACTATAAGCAATATCTTCCTTAGTATAATTTGCTCGCTGTCGCTCGGATTTTTTAGAATTAATAATAAAACTCTTAACATCATTGTTCAACTGATAACCCGAATGTGAAAGTCCTTCTCCTTTAACAGATTTCTTCAACGAACATTCTGACGAAGTCGAATGTGAGCCATCAATTCGAGCAACTTGTTGCGAGCAATCTTTCAAATGCAAATTCTCAATCAACCTCTTCAAATTAGTTTGAATTCCTGCAAGCGCAATATCCATTCCTTTAACTTTGTAAGGAAGCTCAATGTATTTTTTACCTCTCGACGCTAATTCTTGTATTCTCGGTCCACCAGGAAAACCTTCCCCCATAAATCTCGCAACAGTGTCGATAAAATTTCCAACACCTAAATCCAAAGTCTCACCAAACACACGATATTTTCCCGCAGCATATGCAATTATCTGCGTGTTCGCCCCAGAAACATAAAGCATCACAGGGTCCTTTGCTCCAGTCAACTTGCCAATTTCCAAATGAGCAATACAATGATTAATCCCGACAACAGGTTTACTTAACTTTTTAGAAAGTTCTTTTGCAAATTCCATTCCAATTTTCAAACACGGTGCAAGCCCAGGACCTTGTGAAAATGCAATCACATCAATATCCTCTTTTTTAATTCCAGCCTCGTCAAGTGCATTAAAATAAACAAAATCTTTAATTGCAACATGATGCTTCGCAGATTCCATTGGAATTATTCCTCCCGACTCTGTTGTATACATATCTCGTTGATTCGCGAGAATCTTTCCATTTTCCACAATACCCACACCAAAAGTATGTGCTGTTGATTCAATTCCTAAAACAATCATATAAATTAAAGATACATAGAATTTATAAAACTAAGTTTATTAAAAAAAATATGACAGACATAGCACTTGTCTATCTTGTCGCAGGGCTTTCAAGTAGATTTGATGGAAAAATAAAACAATTCGCAGAAGTAGGCCCAAAAGGAGAAACATTAATTGAGTATTCATTAACCCAGGCACTTCCAGCAGGGTTTACAAAAATTATTTTTATTGTAGGTGAAAAAACAGAACAACCCTTCAAAGAAATGTTTGGGGATAATTACAATAATCTCCCAGTTCAATATGCCTTCCAAAAATTTGACCGCAACACAAAAAAAAGACCTTGGGGAACTTTAGATGCACTATGTTCTGCAAAAGAAATTTTAGATTGCCCTTTTGTGGTTTGTAACGGCGATGATATTTACGGCCCAAATAGCTTCAAAATATTAGTAAACCACCTAAAAACAAAATTAACAGATGCAACACTTGGCTACAAATTAGAAAAAGTTTTACCTGATAAGGGAAAAGTTAATCGCGGAATTTATCAAATAACACCAGACAAGAAAGTAATTTCAATTAAAGAAGAAATTGGAATTGAAAAAACAAACTTAACACAAAGAGGAATCTCAATGAATGCTCTATGCAGTATGAATATCTTCGGGCTTCAGCCAAAAACTCTTGATTCACTTCTTGAAGTTCTTAAAATATTCAAACAACAACACATTGATGACCCACAAATAGAAGCCCTTCTTCCAGAAGAAATAACAAAATTGATTCAACAAAGAAAAATGATATTAGAAATTTATCCTGCAACAGACCAATGGTTTGGAGTAACTTGCCCCGAAGATGAAAAAATTGTTAGAGAACAATTGCTTTCATAAAATAAAGATAGAAATAAAGTATATAAAATTAATTAAAAAATAAATTAGATAAAAAATAAAAATTTAAAAGACTTATCTTCTTTTCTTCTTAGCAACTTTCTTTTTCACAGCCTTTTTCTTAGTAGCTTTTTTCTTCACGACTTTCTTTTTCACAGCCTTTTTCTTTTTCTTCTTACCGCCACGAGCCATCACTGCAGAACACACATTTCCCTGGCCATCCACATAATATAAATGTCCTGGTTGTCTTTTCACCACTTTTTTTACAAGAATTTTTCCCATATTTTTTACCTCCTTTTATTTATATAGATTAGAGTTTATCTCTAATTACATTTTATAAAGGGCAAAACTCTTTTTAAACTTTTCTGCCGTCGGGGAATCTAACAAAAAGAGTTTTTAGAAACAATTCCAAGCCAAGACATCTATTAATCCAAAATAGGGTTCACATCTGTGTTCAATTAATCCCTCTATTAAAATTTATCAATTAATCCTCGCGACAGCGAGGTAATCTTTCAATTAAAGTTTTATATTTCCTATTAAGGGGAATCTCAACTAACCTCACATACTTCTCTTGAGGTCGAACAAAAGATCTCCACGATTTAACTTTCTGAATCTCCAAAACATTACTCTTATCATCAAGCCAAAGAGCATAAAATTCAAAAAACACAAACCACGAATGAATTGGAACTCGCACAGGTTTTTCAAAATCAAACAATAAAGCATGAGCCTTTTCCCGACGTGAAAACATCAAACCAATGACTCTTCCAAACCAATTTAATTTTTTTACTTTCAAGTCAACTTCTTTTTTATTTTTGAATTTGAGTTTCATAATAACTTCTCCATTTCAAAAAGAAATTTTTTAGCACGCTCTAAAGAAGTTTGTGCCTTGTTTTTCATAACATGCTCAGTCATATCATATTGAAATTTTGAACGTTTTTGTAATTCAAAATTAAATGATTGTATAATTTCTCCTGCTTTTGTTCCAGAGATTTCCAAAGCTTCTGACTTTGCTTTTTCATAATCTTCTAAAAGATTTACTCTTAATTTATTTCTAATAAAAACAATCAAAGAATCATAAGTAATCTTATGAGAAATTTTACTTCCAACTTTATAACCTATTTTACTAAGCAAAGCATTAGCAACATAATACATAGAATAATAAGAACAAACAATTGTCCAAAGACTAGAATGCCCAAAAGCTAACTGAGCAATAGATAAACTCTCGTATGAATTTTTTAAATATTTATTAATTATATTCTCATCGACAATTTTATTTTTTAACAATCCTTCTGATAAATAACCTCGGACATTAGACTCTGCTTCTTTAATTTCCTTCTCACCTAACATTTTCAAGTAATCTATAATATCCCTCTATATTATTTAAAATAATATTCTTTTTCATAACTTCAGACACAACACTAAACTCTTTACTTCTGGCCATTGAAATAAACTCCTTATAATTAATAACAGTTAAATGTATATTCAACGGAATAAGTGAAAGAGTCTTTTCAAATTCCTTTTCCTCTTCTGCTATGATTAATATATCTATATCAGAAAATTTAGTTTTATCCCCTTTAATAGTAGAACCAAATAATAATGCAACAAAAGATTGATTAATTTTTATTAATCTAGAAGATAGAATCTTCATATTCTTATCTTTTAACAAATTCTCTCTTCGTATATATTCTACTTCAAAAACGCGCGGAGAAAAATTATTATTAAAAGAACATTCGATTGTGTTTCCAATTCGACTTAACTCAACAACTCCTTCGCCAACTAATTTCATAATTGCATTATGTGCAGATTTATAATTAATTTTTCTTTGAACAGACAAATTTCTAATACTAAATCTTGCTTCTCGATTTCCAATTAAAATTTTCAATATTTCTGAAGCTTCAAATAGTTTATTACTCTTAACCATAGTTCTATGGTATTAAACCATATATTTAAAGTTTTCTATTTTTTAGCTTGTTTCCAAAGTTGCTCAAAAATTATTCTTTGGTCTTTAGAATATCGCTCAGAAGTGATCTTAATTGTAGTTATAGGTTCTCCCAAAATGAAATGAGCAACAACATTATTATAGATAATAAGAAAAACATCAGAATCCTTTAACTCAGTAATATGTCTAACTTGAGAATATTTATCATTTTTCAAAGACTTGGCGAGGGGAGATCCTTCAAGAAGATTCTTTATTTTAATTTTATGCTCAATTCTTCTAGCTTTAAAATTCAAAGGATAATGATCTAAGATTTCAGTAGCCTTCGTTTCATTTCCCATAACGATGCATTCTTTTGCAGAACTAATTATCTCATCTAGAACTTTCTTTATCCCACCAATTCCCTCAAAAATCTCTATCTTAATCTTCTTACCAATTTTCTCTCTATCTCTCCTTAATTTAGGAATTAATCTTTTTGCAGCAATCTTTTTTTCTTCAAGATTTCTTAATAAAATATCAGGATCATTTGCAACAAAATGTGTTGTCTTCTCAACAACAAAAGAACTCACCAACCCTTGAGACTTTAATCTTTCAAGAAGATTATAAACTGTTCCTCGAGGGAAACCTGTCAACTCAATTAATCTATTCGCCGAGGTTTCACCAATCTTCAAACACCACAAGTACAACTTTGCTTCTTTCTCACTTAATCCTAATTCAATTAATTCATTCTTCATAAATAAATAGATAATTCAAACTATAAAAATCTTTCTTTAGTCATCAAAAACTGACAACTAAAGTATAAATATAAAATATTTTTTGGAAACTTATGATATTTAGAAGATTAAGACAAAAATTAGCAGAACCTGAAACAAAAATTTCAGTCATCGAAGTTGCAAATATCCTCTTTAGATTAGATGTGGATAAATTTCACTACCATAACAAATGGAAACTTCCAGAAATAAAGAACCATGAATATGATAAATATTTTGAAAATTTTATAATAAAACCTTACAATAGCTGTAAAGACGATATTCTTTATTATTCTAAAAGGACCGAACTGATTGTGAAAGGTAGCTCTAAAAAGATCTCGCATGGAAATCCTGAGGAAGGATACTTTATTGGGGGAATATATGTGCTAATTCCAAATGAGAGATTTTTTAGAAATAGATCTACTTTAGGTCTGAACATGTTAGAAAAATATTGTCAATGGTATGCAACAAAAAAGAATACTAAAAGAATATCTATTTGGAAAACAAAATTATTTGATAAAGAATAATCATCCAAACCATCTCCGTTTAACTTCTTCATGACCAGATTTTTTATTTACATAAGTCCGAAACATCATATCAACATTTTTTTCAGTAACATGATCATGATGTCGAAACCCCCCACCAAATGCTTTGGGAATATGCATAAGCTCGTGAATGATAGTTTTAATTTGATCCTCATTAGATAACTTATCAAATCTCCCGATGATAAATTCCAAAGCATAATATGCTTCAACCCCAATTGCCATTTGCATCAACTTCCCAAGAGTATGACATCGCGCAATTGTCCCCCTCGACGAACTCCCATAACTTCGAAAACACCGAACACGATTCATATCTACATGTGGAAACAACAACTCACAAATCTCTCTCGCAATAATTTGTAAGTCCGGTGCAAACTCGTATTTAATCGGCATAATTAAAAAACGAATTTAGAGTTTATATTTATTATTGAAATAGCTCGCTATCACTCATGATTGATAACTCAAATCCATCGTTCCTCGGGATTTTCGTTTAAGAAAATTTATTAAGACAGAAAGGACTTTCACATCAATGTTCAACTAATCTCCTTGACACTCGGCGAAGCCAGTTCATTAATAAATTATTATCATTCGAGCGTTAGCGAGCAATTTCAACAATCTTTTTTTTCTATGTAAAACCGCCTTTAATCTTCGCCTCACAACCAAAATGCCTTGACAAAACTTTTAACAATTCAATATTTGCTTTATTTCCTTCAGGACTTGACTTCAATTTCACAAAATACAACCCCCCGAAACCTTCCTCACTAAAAATCTCATCAGGAACTTTCTCAACACTTTGCTCACTTGCATTTGTTTTCACTTTAACACGAATTTTCATACTAAAGACAAATCTAAAATTTATA
>CAZRXO010000034.1:0-9008 GCA_964604105.1 Candidatus Woesearchaeota archaeon
TGCCTCGAGAATAACTAATTTTCGGTTTTGAAAAATCTATTCCGGACAAAGCCTTCCAAACTAAAAATTTAAAAACTAATAATACTAATATATAATATGGTAAAAAAGAAAGTGAAGAAAGCAGTTAAAAATAAGACAGTAAAAAGAAGACCTGTGAACAAAAGAATTTCTAAGCCAAAAGATATGATTGCAAGACCAATGACTCAAAATCAAGTTAAATCAAAAATGCCTTTAATAATAAGAAATATCATTTTCTTTGCAATTTTATTTGTTCTTTCTCTTGTGCTTTATATGGCAACAAGCATAGACTTTTATGAGAATTTATTTTTTATGGCTTCTGTCGTCTTCGGTTTTCTCTTAATTGCATTGGTTATTGCATTGCTTACTTTCTTAATTATGAGATCTTCTAAAAAATAATTCTATTCCACAAGCTTTAAATAACCAAATATTACAGAACTAATATGGAAGAAAAATCATGCAAAGATGAATCATGTCTTGAAGATTTCAAGGAAGATTATAACAAATATAAAGAAAAATATAATCTTCCCGAGTTTAATAAAATTAATCAAGATTTTCAGATAGAGAAAATAGCAGAGATAGAAACAGATTATTTTTTGAGGGAAATTCGAAAATTCATGTCAGAAAAATTTGCTTCTTATTTAAGATTTACAGAGTCAATAATTAATCCTTCAAATGCACCAATGTTTGTTTTCTCAATTACAAAAACACTAAACTCCGAGGATAAAATAAAATTAACAGAAGTTTACAAAGAACTCGCGAAAAACCAAGTCGAATTAATTGAAAGAGATTTAGATTACAGCGAGGAGAAAGAAGCGCAGTTTATTAAAGATTCTTACACTATGTGGAAAAAAATGGAGAAGGATTTATTAGAAGTTGTTCAGAAGATAAAATCTAATTGGGATAATAAAGCAGAAAATAATGGTAAGGGTTATTTTGGTTAAAACTTTTCGAAAACCCTATCTAAATTAATTTCACAAAGTGCAACAGGCATTTTTATTTTCCAACTTCTTAAAATTCTCGGATGAACTTCCCCAAGAAATCCAATTTCTTCTTTATCTAAAATAATTTTTGCGACACGACCGTCGATAAAATAATTCGGAAAATTCTCAGCTTCCTCAATTTTAATATTCACATCCAGCATTCTAAATAAATATTCCAAGGCTTGTTTTACATCTGTGAAATTTCCTGGAGTAAAACCTAAAGATAATTTTTCACTTTCAGTAATATCATTCTCTAAATTAAACACACGACCTAATTCAAAAACTTTCTGAGGATATTCAGCGTCGACATTCTCTGCAAAAATCTTCAATAAATAATGAGTTAAATCTTTTCGCAAAATTGTGTAATCAGTCTTTGAATTTTCAACTTCAATAAAACCAGCCTCCTGTTTTTCAGCTACACCCATCTTTGTGAACTGATCTTGTTTTTTAGTTAAATGATAATTTGAAATCTCCAAACAATTTAATCCAGACAAAATCTCTGCTATTTTTCTTTTTACTGTTTCTTTAAAATTTTCTTTTCCTATCATCGCTATTTCAGGAATCTCTGGAATAAAATTTTCATAACCATAGCCAATTGCAATATCTTCAATTAAATCAACCTCGTGCAAAATATCTGTTCTCCAAGCTCCAATTTCAACAACACCCTTGTTATAGTTGTGCCCCATTTTCTCTAAATAATCCTTCATTTCTTTTTCTTTCAAATTCAATCCTAAAAGTTTGTTTGTATTCTCGAGGGAGATTTTCATTTTCTCTGGGTTTAAATTTGGAGTTATTTTTCCTCCCCCCTGATACTTCAATTCCATCTGATAAACTTTTCCCCCCATATCTGCCAAGGCAGTAATTAAAATATTCAAACACTTATTAAGAATTTCAAAATCAAATCCAGAACATTCAACAAAAATATCTTTTGTTCTCTCGTCGACTTTTCCAGTTAATTGAGAATTAATTATCGGAGGCATACTTAAAATGTTTTTATCAGCATCTATAAAAACTGGAAACTTTGTTTTTCCTGCAAGTAGGGGTGCATAGTCTCGTCCTGTTGGATGTCTTTGCAAAATTTCCAAACCACTCATTTCTCGAGAAGCCTCAAGAGGAACAAACCGAATTTTATCTGGCTCAAGTGCTTTGTAGTAAATAGGAAGTTTAATTTTTTCAAGAGGATAAACTCCAATCGCAAGTTTCTTTCGCTTACGGCCAATAGTAGAATGTAACTTTTCCTGAATATCAATTATCTCCTTAATCTTGTCGTCGTCAAAATTCAAACCCTTAACAA
The DNA here is from genome assembly GCA_964604105.1 of Candidatus Woesearchaeota archaeon. GTDB lineage: Archaea > Nanobdellota > Nanobdellia > Pacearchaeales > GW2011-AR1 > CAYZVU01. Next base: position 2,296 of record CAZRXO010000034.1, read on the forward strand.
TCGCGCAGGCAGTAAAACCACGAACATCATTAACTGATTTATCAATATTCACAACATAATCTTTTTCTGGTTTATTCAACTTATAACTCATTAAACCTTTTTTCTTTCCAGTAAAACTCAAAAAACTTCGCTTAAATCCATGATACGAAAGTAAGTCTGGTCGATTCGGGAAGACTTCAATTTCAATTTCATTGTCAGTAAAACTTTCAACAGGAGTTCCAAACATCGCAATATTATTTTGCGTTTTCTCGTCGAGCTTTCCAAAATCTTTTTCAAATCGTTTTCGTGAAAATTTTATATTTGCCATTTTAAATATTCTTTTTTATTTTTTCTGCAGGAAATCTTTCATAATATTCTTCCATGCTTCTCCTAAATGATTTTTCAACATCCACCCCTGTTTGGTTTGCTAATTTTAAAATTAAATAAAATGTATCGCCAATAAAATCTTCAACTTCATCTTTATTTTTTTCAATAACTTGCTTCTGCTTTTCATCTTCAATCCATTTAACTAAATGCCAAAGTTCCCCTGTCTCCTCGTTGATATTCAACAAGAGATCTTTAATGTTCCAACTATCTTTCCATCCTCTATCCTCGTCGAATTTTTTTACTTCATCTTGTGCTTCTTTTATTTCCATTTTAAATCTCATCCACCTCAATTAAGTGTGAATCAATTATATCATTTGTTTTTTCATTACCAAAAAGAAATCGTCCCTTGAATTTTTTCCCGTCGAGAAATAAGGGCATCCAATGTTTATCGTCAGACCACATTTTTTCAAAAGGGATTTTATCAACATGAAACCATTGTGGTTTCATTTCTTCTGATTCAGTTGGTTCTCCTTCAAATTCTAAAACATGAAAGATATGAACTTCTAATGTTTCTTGGTCATCCTGAAATTCAAAAGTTATAATTCCTTTTTTCTCCATTTCTCTTACATTAATTCCAACTTCTTCTTTAACTTCTCGCCTCGCGCCATCTTCTAAATTTTCTTCTTCATGAAGTTTTCCTCCAAATCCATTCCATCTGCCCTCGCCAAAACCTCTTTTCTTTAACCCTAATAAAATTTGCGGATGTTGGTGCACCAAACATAATGTTAATTGTTTTACCATAGCTATTTCACCCAGAACTTCATTTTCCTTAATTTATTTAAATCATTTTTGTAAAATTCTCTAAGATCTAAAATCTTGTAACTGTCCATTATCATTCTATCAAAACCAGGGCCCCAAGCTAAAACAGGAATATGTTTTCCTAAAAGAGGAATTGTAATTTCTGGCCTAAACATTCCAGCACCACCTAATTCTAACCAAACTTTTTTCTCAGGATGCCAAGCATGAATTTCCACTGAAGGTTCTGTGTAAGGAAAATAAGCAGGACTAAATCTAATTTTTTCTATACCCATTTTATTAAAAAATTGTTTCAAGTATCCAAGCAAGTTTCTAAAATTCAACCCTTCTCCAACAACAATTCCTTCTGATTGATTAAACTCAAAGCCATGACTCCAATCAACAGTTTCATTTCTAAAATTTCTTCCAAGTGCAAAATATTTTCCACGAGCAATTCCTTTTTTTTGCATTTCATAAAGTGTCTGTGCAGACAAGCAAGTTGTGTGGGTTCGTAAAACCATCTTCTTCGCTTCGTCTTCTTTCCATTCATATTTCCAACCTTTACTTCCTCCGACACCTTTCTCGTGCGCATCTTTAACAATCTTCACTAATTTTTTATCTAGTTCTCGATCATTTTTCGAGGACGAGGCCCGAACTTGTTCGGAGCCAGGCAATTCTGCATTTTTGTTAATAAAAAAAGTATCTTGCATTTCTCGAACAGGATGATCTTGTGCTGTGAATAAAGAATCAAAAACCCAAAAACTACTTTGCACAACATTCCCAGTCATTTCTTCAAAACCCATATCTGTCCAAACTCTTCGAGCATGATCAACTGCTTGATTCACAAAATGTCTTTTTCCTCCACTTATCGACGGAACTTGCGAATCAACATCATATCTTCTAAATTTCTTTCCTTTCCAAGAACTTTCTTTTTTCAAAAGTTCAGGAGTAATAACTTCAATCATATCAACATGTTTAACATTTGATTTCATCAATTCCTCGCCGAGTTTTGTCACGGAAATTTTAATTTTTTTCTCTTCTTTAATTTCAATAATATCTTTTCTCTTCTGCAACATTTGCAAAGCCAACTTTTGTTCGCTCTCTAATTTATCCAACTCCAACGGCAAAGCCTCAATAAACTGCTCCTCCAAACTTTTCTTCGCAATCTCTGACTTGCTCGCACTCAAAATCAATTTCCCGTTCTTCAACTCAATCATCGCCTTTTTCTTTAAAGCACCAAGTGAAGCCTTAAACTCGTCGTCGTCAAGACAAGCTTCTTTCTGCGCTTCTTTCAACCCAAGAATTCTTTTAGCATCAAGAACATGCAACAACCGTCGCTCAGGCAAACCCTTTGACCGATATAAAGCGCCATTCACACCAATCTCAACAATCTTTTTTGTCTCTGTAACAAGTTCAACAATTTTTTTATTTTGAAGATACTCGAGCGCCCGCATTACAGAAACCTTGTCAATCTGCGCCCGCCTTGCAATCTCTCCAATATTTTCTTCTTTAAGATAAGGAAGAATCTTAACTTCATGCGGCGAAAGCGATTCAATTAATTTTTTACTTGTGACCTTCAGGTTATTAGGGTATAGGTTATTATCCATATTACTTGATAGGATTTAGGAATTAAAAAGGTTTGTTGTTGTGGGATAATTTGGTGGCTTCACATTCGACTTCGTCAGAATGTTCCGCTAAGAAATTTATTAATCCAAAAGTAAACTTCCCATCGATGTTATCAGTTGAACGTCGAGTTAAGAGCTATCCAGATAATTAAATTCTCTAAGCGAAAATCCCAAGGAACAAGCGAGGGATTTCGTGGTAGGCAGTCATCGGCTTATCATAAGCCGTGCGAGGTCGCGAGACAGATTTGAGCTAATGATATGAGCAACTTGTTGCGAACAATTTAGAAACTAACTAATTTTATTTCCTTAGTCATCCAAGTAGGCATTCCCAAAATTAATCCCAGAGATTTCAAATCATAAATATTCCGAGCATTCTTCTTTGACTGAACCACAAAAACCATTTTCAATTTCGCTTTATTGCACAATTTAATATTCTGTTTTACCCTCGCTAAAATCCTCTCACGCTCAAACTTCCCAGCCTCGACAATTTCATCAAAATTAATCCCAATAGAAATTCCCTGCTTTTTCGCAATCTTCGCAAGAACATGATTAAACCCAGAATTCCTCTGCTTTTGAAAATCCTTCCGCCCAGCAAGATTAATCAAAAGAATATCAATCTTTTCTTTTTCAAGAATTTTACGATTCAAATCATCGTCGTCGCTAGTGAAAATGATTTTTTCATTACTAGAATGAATTTCTTTTCTAGCCTTTTCAAATGTTTTTTCTTGGATTAGTTTCATAAATAACAGAAGAAGTTTGGCTTTATTTATTTTAAGGTTTTTTTGAAATATTTATAATAGTCTTAATTAAAGAGTAATAACAGAATAGAAAAGTTTATATAGTTAAGAAAATATGAAAAAATATTAAAATGACAAAACAAAAAACAGAACAAGATGGAAGAAAAACAAAGTTAATTGGAGAACATGGCTTTCCCAAGGATTTTTCTCTTGAAGGAGTAGTTAGAGAATCCCACTTAATCGCGGGAGGATTTAGCCTAAATGGAGTTGTTGAATATAAATTACTTATAAAATTAGAGAGAGATAAAAATAAATATCATCTTGGATCTTGTCCCATAAGAGTGAACATAGGAGAAAAAATTAGACTAAAGGGGCCTCAAGAAAAAGGACATCGCGGACCAAATTATTATACTTTAGAAATTTTAAACGAAGAAGGAAAAGTAAAGTTTAATTACGAAAATTGTCCTGTAAGGACTTCCCACTCAGGTAGTGGGAGAAAGGAAATATTTTGGAATTCAAGATAAACTTTCTTTTCATCTAACCAGAAATAATTGTTCCCTTAAATTTTTTCCTTTATCTTAACTTTCCCTTAATCTCCCCAAATACTTCCCTTATTGATTGATTCCCCTTAATCTTAATTATCTTATCCCCAAAAAATTTAATTATTTTTGGAGATTGTTCATAGAATATTTTTAGCCGAGCATCCAGTGCTTCTTGTGTATCATCTACCCGCCCTTCTAATTTTTTTCTTATTTTTATTCTTTTGTAGACTTCTTTTTTTGGAAGAGTTAAAAGAATAATTTTTTCAAAACCCATTTTTTTAGCAGCCTTTAATTGTCTTTTATCTCTGGGAAAACCATCAACTATAAAATTGCCTTTAGGAAGATTTTTCAGAATTAATTTATTGACTATTCTATTTGGAGCAAGCTCCCCCTTGTCTACATACTTCTTTAATATTTTTCCTTTTCTAGATCCACTTTTTATTTCATCTCTTAATATTTTTCCTACAGAAACCCTTTTGAGTTTGAACTCTTTTGCAATAAGTTTTGCTTGAGTTCCTTTCCCACTTCCCTGAATTCCTATTATTCCTAATTTCATTTTGCCTCTTTTTTAATAATCTATAGAAGAAGAAATGTTATATAAATTTTTGCTCACTTAGTTCGGATTGATTGCTCCACATTTGACTTCGTCAAAATGTTTCGCTAAGAAATCTGTTAAAGCGAAAATAAATTTCCTAATTAATGTTCAACTGATAACCTTAATGTTTCGACGAAGTCAGTTCATTAATTCTTTTTATTATCGAGCGTTAGCGAGCAAACTAAAATTATCTTTTTCTAAAAAAAGCATAAACCCCGATTATTCCGAGAGCAAATAAAACAGCCCCGATACCATTAGAGAAATTTTGGGGTAAACTTCCAATCGCATTCCCTGTTAAGTTAGTTGATAAAAAAAATAAAGATATAATTAAAGAAATTGTACCTATGATTAAAAAAGTGCTTTTGAAACTAGTAACCTCAAGAGGATAAGGGGGAGTAAGATCTTCGTCCCCCTTTTGTGTTTTGTCTGAATCAATTTTTATTCTTTTTCCTATTTTCTCGAGACGATTCAAATTCCCGGGGCTAGATTTTCTCTTTATTGCAGCATTATAAACTTGGTTTTGTAATTTTTCAAGAGATTTGTAAGCAGTTTGGGTATAAGAGTAATCCTCTGGTAAGGGCATTATAGCCACCTCATTACAAGCACCCTGTAAAGATTTAATTGCCCCCCCAAGATGTCCTCTGGGAAGAGGATCTTTTTTGAATTCCCGAAGATGTTCTCTTATATTTTGAATATATCCATCAAATCTTTCTTTAATTTCTTTTGTATCATATTTTCCCATTTTAATTATAATTTTTTATTCTTTCTTTTAATTCCAAAAACAAAAAGGAAAATTGCAACAATAATTAAAACTATTCCAAGAATATTTGAAGAACTCGAGGGTAAACTTCCGATTGCATTTCCTGTTATATTAGTTGATAAAAAAAATAAGCTTGCAATAAGTAATACTATTACAGGAATAGTAACTCTTTTCTCAAGAGCTTCTTTTTCAGGTTCTCTTATCCTCATAGATGCAGATATTTTTCCTGCTCTTTTTGCTTCTGGAGAATCCCAATATCTCTTTTGAGTCTCTTTATATTTCTTTTGTAATTGTCTATAAGCACGATCTTCTTCATCTCTAATTTCCTTCCCTATAAGTGCTCTACGAAATCTATTAAGTGGACCAGTTAAAGCATCTTGCTCATGATAAAGTGCGTTACTATATTCAGAAACTGCAGCAGATAATAAACCCTTTTTTGCAAAATCGTCCCCTTTTCTTTCATATTCCCTGGCTAATTTAGATTTCATCTTATTCTCTTTGTTAAAAACAATAAAGAATCTTGGTTTATATATTTTATTATAATAATTCTCCAACGTCAAGAGCAATTTCTAAAGCATCTTCTATTGCTCCACTTGGTGCTTTATCAGATTCATAAAATGCGTCGACAAAAATGTTTTTATTTATCCTTACTGAACAAACAATTTTTCTTGAAAAGGAAAATATTTCCCATCGAAAATTTCCAGAAGGATCTAATTTTTCAATCCTTTTATCATTACTCTCACAAAATAAAGAAATCTTTATTTGTTTTGCAGTTTCCTTAGAATCAAAAGTAGACGCAAAAGATACACCTTTTTTTCTATCATAAACAACAAGCCCGATTAATTCAGAATCATCTTTAACATATTTTGAAATTAAATCTAAAATCTTTTTGTTATCCATATTAAGTTTAAGTAACAACAGTATTTAATATTATGTTGTTAATTTTTAACAACTTTTATAAAATCAAGAACATTCTGATATAAATGCATGTAGAATCATTAAGAAAAATTGGGTTAACTCAAAGTGAAGCGAAAGTATATTTATGTCTTTTAAGATTAAATCATGCAACAGCGACGGAGATTTCTAGAGAATCAGGAGTAGAAAGAACTTTATGTTATTCAATTCTACAAAAATTAATAGATAAGGGACTTGTTTCTTATATCTATCAAAAAAAGATTAGAATCTTTAATGCTACTAATCCAAGGAAAATACTTGAAGATATAAATGAAAGAAGGGAAGAAATAGAAAAAATAATGCCCCAACTTATTTCTTTGGCGATGAATAAAAAAAATTCTGCGAAGCAGGCTGTCCCACATTCCAAAGAATTATTAACTAAAATAAAACTAAAATTCA
>CAZRXO010000035.1:0-8381 GCA_964604105.1 Candidatus Woesearchaeota archaeon
AGACCAATTAACAATTTATATATTAAAATGCACATCTTACAATCAAAACACTCTAAACTAAGTCAAAAAGATTCCCAAGAATTATTAGACAAACTAAATATTTCTCGAGCACAATTACCAAAAATTATTTCAAGCGACCCAGCTTTGCCAGAGGGTTGCGAAATTGGCGACATAATTAAAATTATCCGGAAAGATGAAGACAAAGAAATAATTTTCCACAGAGTTGTAGTATAAAATGAAAAGAAAAAAACATTTAATCGTAAAGAACTATCTTGATAATCATTCTCTGATAGAATCAAACCTAACTTCTTACAACGATTTTATTGAATCAAGAATACAAGAGATAGTGGATGAAGTTCAAGAGTCCTTAATCAACGAAGATTTTGAAATACTTCTCGGAAAAATAAAAGTAGGAAAACCACAAGTAATCGAAGACGATGGGTCTTCATCATTTATATTGCCCTATGAAGCAAGACTAAGAAACTTAACTTATTCTGCTCCAATAACAATGGAACTAACAGTAAAAAAAGATAATCAGGTTGATTCAGAAGTTGTAGAAATCGGAAAAATTCCAATAATGGTAAAATCAAAAGCATGCAATACTCACGGAATGTCTAAAGAAGAATTAATAAAAAATTACAATGACCCCATGGATACTGGCGGATACTTCATTATCAACGGAAACGAAAGAATAATGGTCATGGCAGAAGACCTCGCAGAAAATCATCCTTTCATAGAAGACGACAGCAAGGGAAATTTAATGTTAAGAATTTTTTCCTTAAGGGGAACATACAGAATTCCCTCGACAATTCAAGAATCAAAAAACGGAATAATCGGACTTTCATTCAGCAGATTTAAAGAAATTCCCGCAGTCGTGGTGCTAAAAGCATTAGGCCTGACAAAAGAAGAAGACATCGCAAAATACATCGGGCAAGAAACAGAGTCTGTAATTGTAAACCTCTACGAATTCGTTAATATCGCAACCCCCGAAGATGCAATGATGTATATTGCAGAAGAAACAAATTTACAAGGAACAAAAAAAGAAATTCTCGATAGAGTAAAACAAAGAATAGATTCATACTTATTCCCACACATGGGGCAAAAAAAAGAGGACAGAATGAAAAAGGCAGTTTCATTATGTAAATTCATAAAACAATTTTTAATTGCAAAGCAAAATCCAGAATTAAGAACAGACAAGGACCATTATGAAAACAAAAGAGTAAGACTTTCTGGAGACCTGCTTTCAAATTTATTTAGAGTAAACCTCGGAATCCTCGTGAGAGATATAAATTATTCTTTGCAAAAATCTTCAAAAAGAAAAAAATTCTATTCAATTAAAACAATCGCAAAATCAACTTTGTTCTCGCACAGAGTTGAATCAGCAATCGCAACAGGTTCTTGGACTGGCGAGAGAACAGGGGTAACCCAGAATATTGATAAGACAAATTACCTCGCAACAATTTCGCAACTTCAAAGAGTTTCAAGTATGTTAAAATCTGATCAAGAAAACCTAAAAGCAAGAACATTGCACCCGACTCACTATGGAAGATTTTGTCCAATCGAAACTCCAGAAGGAACAGAAATTGGATTAAGAAAAAACCTCGCAATTCTTACAAAAATATCTACAAGAATAGACTTAGACGAAAATAAATTCTTAAAAGATTTAGAAAAACAAGGACTTGAAAAAAGTAAGCCAGAAGGAACAGATATTTTTCTCAACGGAAGATTCATTGGAACTGTTGCGACTCCAGAAGAATTTGTAAAAAACATAAGAGAACAAAGAAGAGAAGGCACACTTCCATTACAAATGAGTATAAAACAAGATAAAAGATTTGGAACAATAATTCTTTCAACAGAAGCAGGAAGAGCAATGAGGCCATTAATAATTGTTGAAAACGGAAACTCAAGATTAACTAACGAGCATTTAATTCAGTTAGAGCAAGGTGAATTTAAATGGGAAGATTTAATCAAACAAAAAGTCATAGAATATCTTGATGCAGCAGAAGAAGAAAATGCATTAGTATCATTATACGACGAGGAAGTAACTCCAAAACACACGCACCTTGAAGTAGACCCAATTGATTTATTTGGTGTTGTTACTTCTTTAGTCCCTTATGCAAATCATGACCAGTCATCAAGATTAAATCGTGGTTCCAAAACACAAAAGCAAGCCTTGGGCTTATATGTTGCAAATTACTTGTCCAGATTAGATACAAGTGCAAGCATTTTAGAGTATCCCCAAAAACCAATTGTAAGAAGTTTTGTCTACGATACAATTAATACCTACCCTGCTGGGCAAAATTTAATCGTAGCAATTATGACTTATGAGGGTTACAATATGGAAGATGCATTAATTTTTAACAAAGGAAGTTTAGACAGGGGGGTTGGGAGAAGTTTTTACTTTAAACCATATTCTGCTGTTGAAATGAATTATGCCGGTGGATTAAAAGATGAAATTGTAATTCCAGAAAAAGATACTTCAGGGTATAAAATGGAATCAAGTTACGAACTTTTAGAAGATGATGGTATTATTTTTCCAGAAGCAGAGGTAAAAGATAACAAAGTTTTAATTGGTAAAACTTCTCCGCCAAAATTTTTATCAGAAGCTCGTGAAATTTCCGTGAGAACAAAAAAAGAAGCAAGTGTAACAATGAAACAAGAAGAAAGCGGAGTTGTCGACGCTGTTTTTATTACAAAAGATTATGAAGGAAATAAAATTGTTCAGATTAGAACACGTGACCAAAGAATACCAGAGTTAGGAGATAAGTATGCGACTGCACACGGACAAAAAGGTGTTGTTGGGGCTGTTGTCGCAGAGCAAGACATGCCATTCACAGCATCGGGGATTAAGCCAGATGTAATGTTCAACCCTCACGGGCTTCCAAGTCGTATGACTGTCGGTTATTTATTAGAATTACTTGCTGGAAAAGTTGGGTGCATAAAAGGAGAGATTATCGACGGAACACCTTTCTCTGGTGAAAGCAAACAAGAATTAGAAGACCAATTAAAAGATTTAGGATTTAGATTCGACGGGAAAGAAACAATATATAGTGGAATTACTGGAAAGAAAATGGTCTCAAAATATTCATGGGAAATTTGTATTACTTGAAATTAAAAAGAATGGTTAAAGGATTAATTCACGGAAGAGCTTCAGGTAAAATCGCTTTATTGACAAGACAGCCAATTGAAGGTCGTTCAAGAGGCGGTGCATTAAGATTAGGAGAAATGGAACAGCAAGCATTAGTTGCTCACGGAGCTTCTTTATTATTAAAAGAAAGATATGATTCAGATAAAGTTATCCTTCAAATTTGCACAAGATGCGGTGCAATTGCCATCGACGATTCAATACGAAATAAAATCTACTGCCCACTATGTAAAAGTGAAGAAGTAGAACCAGTTGAAGTGTCATATGCATTCAAATTATTACTCGAAGAACTTCAAGGACTTCACATTAGAACTAAATTTGATTTGAGAAATAAATACGAGTAAAAAATAAAATGACAATAAAACCAATATCAAAAAAAATTTCAGAATTAAGGTTTGCTTTATTTAGCCCAGAACAAATTAAAGCAATTTCAGTTGCAAAAATAGTAACACCAGAACTTTATGACATCGATGGCTATCCTGTCGATGGTGGTTTAATGGATTTAAGATTAGGTGCAATTGACCCTGGAGTTAGATGTCGAACATGCGGGGGGAGATTAAAAGAATGTTTAGGTCACTCCGGAAGAATTGATTTAGCAAGGCCAGTGATGCACCTAAAATATATGCCCTTAATTGAATTGGGATTAAGGTCTTTCTGCCACGATTGTGGTAAATTACTTTTAGATGAAAAAAAATTAGAAAAATATTCTCCAACAGAAAGAGCAAAAAAAGCAAAAGATGCAAAAAAATGCCCATACTGCTCAGCACCACAAGAAAGAGTTAAAATCGATAAACCCACTGGATTTTATATTGGCAAAAAAAGATTATTTCCTACACAGATAAGAGAGATGCTAATGAATATTCCTGACGAAGAATTAAAAAAAATCGGGGTCGACTCAACTTCTACAAGACCAGAGTGGGCAGTTTTAAATTCATTATTGGTTCCGTCAGTAACAGTAAGACCAAGTATTATTTTAGAGTCCGGCGAAAGGTCAGAGGACGACTTAACGCATAAACTTTCAGATATAATTCGTGCAAACCAGAGATTATGGGAAAATCTAAATGCTGGTGCACCAGAGGTTATCATCGAGGATTTGTGGGATTTATTGCAATATCATGTAACAACTTTTTTCGATAATTCTGTTGCAAGAGTTCCACCAGCAAGACATAGAAGCGGACAACCACTAAAAACAATTACAGAAAGAATCAAAGGTAAAGAAGGTAGAATAAGAAAAAACCTCGCAGGTAAAAGAGTAAACTATTCTGCAAGATCAGTTATTTCACCAGACCCTTCAATTGAATTAAACGAAGTAGGAGTTCCGTATGAAATTGCAAAAATAGTGACTGTAGCAGAAACAGTAAATGATTTGAATATAAAAAAATTAAAAAAATTAATTCAAAAAGCAGAAGTTTACCCTGGAGCAAATTATGTTATTAGACCAGATGGAAAAAGAAAGAAAATAACTGAAGAATTAAAAGAAGAAATAATTAATGAGATAGAACCAGGATATAAGGTTGAAAGACATTTACAAGACGGAGATGTTGTTCTTTTCAATCGTCATCCTTCACTTCATAAAGGAAGTTTAATGGCGCATTTTGTAAAAGTTCTTCCAGGAAAAACATTCCGAATACATCCTGCATCAGTTTTCCCTTATAACGCTGACTTCGACGGTGATGAAATGAATATTCACTCTCCCCAAACAGAAGAAGCAAGAGCAGAAGCAAAAATATTATTAGATGTAAAAGCAAACTTAATCTCTCCAAAAAACAACACGAACTTTCTTGGGAACATTCAAGATGCAGTAACTGGAGGATATTTGCTTGGCTTAGCAGAGTTATCTAAGGAAGATGCAAATCAACTTCTTTATCAGTCTGGAATTAATGGCTCTTTTTCAAAGAAAAATATTTCAGGCAAGGAAATTTTTTCCCAAATTTTATCTAAGATAAATTTCGAGAATAAGGCAATTACTATAAAGCAAGGAGAAATAACAAAAGGAAATGTAACAAAGAATGTTTTTGGAAAAGAGAGTGGAGACTTAATTAAAGAGATAGATAAATTAAAAGGAAGGTCTGCAGCAATGAAATCAATAAAAGATTCATTTAATTTAGGAGTAAACTATCTAAGCAATAGGGGGATAACTCTTTCTGTGGAAGATTTTGATTTAGATAAAAAAGTAATTCATGCAGGAGACGACATCATAAAAAAAGCAGAAAATAAATCACAAGAAATAATCGATTCATATAACAATGGAACACTTGAAAGAATTCCAGGTAAGACATTAAAGGAATCTCGTGAAATTAAAATTCTTCAAACATTAAATGAAGTTAGAACAAAGATTGGGGACCTTGTTAAAAAAGAGTTTCCAACATACAATCCTGTTAATTATATGATGCAATCAGGAGGTGGTGGAAATATCCTGAACATTACTCAAATGGCTTGTTGTGTTGGTCAGCAGGCTTTTGGTGGCGGGCGTGTAGATTTTGGATACAATGAAAGAACACTTTCGTTCTTTGAAAAAAACGACCTTTCCCCAAAATCGCGGGGTTTTATTTACAGCCCTTTTATTAAGGGTCTAAGACCAGACGAATTCTTTTTCCAATCTATCTTAGGAAGAGATTCGCTTATGGATACTGCCTTGAGAACACCAAAATCAGGATATTTGTATAGGAGATTAGCAAATGCTTTACAAGACTTGAAAGTTGAATACGATAAGACAGTAAGAGATAGCAACAACAATATTATTCAATTTCAATTCGGAGAAGATGGAAAAGACATTACAAGATTGCATCAAAATAAAGACATAGATTCAGGAGAAGCAATTGGGGTTTTAACTGCACAATCTTTTGGTGAGTCTTCAACACAGATGGTTTTAAGAACATTCCATATGGCGGGTGTTGCAGAAATGCAAGTTACTTCTGGTTTAGCAAGAATCATTGAAATCTTTGATGCCCGAAAAAAACCCTCATCGCCAAAGATGGAAATTTATCTAAACAAGGAATTTAATAATGAAAAAGATGCAAAAATATTTGCTGAAAAAATAAAAGAAGTGAAATTAAAAGAAATCGCTTCAGAAATAAATTTGGATTTTACAAATAAAAAAATAGAAATAAAAATAGATAGTGTGGCATTAAGAAGAACACATATTTCCATAAAGAAAATTGTAGATAGACTTAAGGATTTGAAATATAAGGCAAAAGAAGGAACAAATGCAATTTTCCTGAATGCAGAAAATAGCACCTTCAGAGAAATTTATAAGCTTAAAGAAAAAATTAAAGAAACAATTATTTCTGGGGTTAAGGGCGTTGAACAAATTTTGATTGTAAAAAGAGATAGGGATTTTGTAATAATTACCCTCGGAACTAACTTAAAACAAATGATGGAATCTAAAGAAATAAATCTTGACAAGCTTGTTTCAAATGACCTTTATGAAATGGCAAAAACATTTGGAATTGAAGTTACAAGAAAATTGATTATAAATGAAATTTCTGAAACACTAAAAACACAGGGATTAGATATTGACCACAGGCACCTTACTTTAGTTGCAGATGCAATGACAAACACTGGAATGGTCAAGGGTGTTACAAGAATGGGAATCATTGCACAAAAAGCAAGTGTTCTTGCACGAGCAACTTTTGAAACACCAGACAAACAATTTGTAAATGCCTCAATTAAGGGAGTTAGCGATAAATTAGCCGGAGTTATAGAAAACATAATCTTAAATCAACCAGTTCCTGTTGGAACCGGACTTCCAGGATTATTAGTTAAAGTTGTTGGACCCTTGACAAAAAAAGATTCTGAAAAAAAGCTGGCGAAGTCAGAAGTTGTTGAGGAAGTTAATAAGTGATTTTATATTAAAATAATTTTGTTTAGAAAATTTTATGGGCTAACACATCCAACAATTAAACCATCTTTTACATTTAATGGAGAATTATAAGCACAAGTCCCAGTCATTCCTTGAGTTCCATCTCCAGAATAATAATCAGTTGCTCTTAATTTTCCAGTAAAGTATCCTGCCCAACCATATCCACTATAACCATAAATTGCTCGACCATTATCTGATTTCCCATAAACCCCATAAATATTCCCAATAGAATAAATTCCATAAGAACTTCCAGTACTATAAATTCCGGCATTACTTGTTCCTTTTCCCCCCACACTTAATTTAGATAAAGGATTTGTTGTTCCAATACCAACCTTTTCTGTTCCAAACCCGGGGAAGTAATAAACTTGTGCCCCGTTCTTTACCCAAGGCAAGCCACTAATTTCCTCTGCTGTATGGCCCACAGTTGCAAGAACTCCAATTAACATTCCGACAATTAATCCCAATGCACATGTTAAAATAAACACACCTTTTTTCATTTTAATTCATAAATATAACTCTTATAACTGCTATCAATAAAGATAGGGGTAGAGTTATACCATAATATTTAGGTTTTTTTAAGATTAATGGAAGAACATTTAATACTAAAATTAAAATTCCTGTGATTAAATTTATACTATTTATTTCCATTATTTTACCAACCTCGCTATTGCTTCAATTAATGTTGAGATTATTAATAAAACTAAACCATAATTTGCTTGATTTATTATAAAAGCTACAGCCCCAATTATAGCCACAAAAGCAATCAATAAGTTTATTGGTTCTATAATTCCTCTTTTATTTTTCATTTTATATTATTACTTTGTTTTTTGTCTATTTAAATTTTATTATTCTAAAAATTCCTCTTCTTCAGGAGGATTTTCATTTACAATATTAATGCAAATTTCTTTTTCTATTTCATCAACAATTTCTTCACACAAACTTGAGTCTTTTTCAATAATTGCTTTAGTTAAAATAAAACTATTAATACATTCATTTTTCAAATTTTCATTTTTAATCTTATCACACAAACTTTCATCACCTTCACTTCGCGATCTTTCAACATAATCCATATCATAACAGCCCTGTTCACATTCTCCACAACTATTTAAACAAGAATCTAAAAATGAAAATGATTCCTCTTCTGGAGATGACCCCCAATAACTATAAATAAAATAAGCTACACCAAGAATAGCTACAATCAAAACTACAAATAATAATTTTCTCCAAGAATTACTTTGAGATAAATCTCCCTGACCACCTTTTTTCATAATAGAGTTTAGTTAATTTAATATTTAAATGTTTTTATTAATCCAAAACAGTGTAGTATCCGAAAATTAGTTCGCCTAAGAGAACATGGCGAACTAATGGTTAAAC
>CAZRXO010000036.1:0-7549 GCA_964604105.1 Candidatus Woesearchaeota archaeon
ACGGTAATAAACTATTTAAATTTTGTTAATTGTGGGACAGCCTGTTCGCTTGAATTTGTAGCAATTAATTTATAAAATAGAAAGGTTTTTAAGTTAGACTTATGTATAACTATTATATAATAAAATGGCAATTGAAGTTATGACAAGAAAATGGGGGAACTCTATTGGAATTATCCTCCCAAAAGATCTTGTTGAAAAACAAAATTTGAAAGAGAATGAAATGATTGTTGTAAATGTTGTTAAAAAAATAGATTTTTCAGATGTTTTTGGAATGATAAAAAAGAGAAAAATGTCTGGTCAAAAAATGAAAGATTTATCTCGGGAAGATTGGAAAAAATGAGTAAATTTTTTTTTGATACTTATGCTTTGTTTGAAATTGTTCATGGGAAAGAAAGTTATCTTCCTTATAATAATTCTGTGATTGTTATAACTAAATTAAATCTTATGGAATTACATTATCGGCTTTTAGATTTATATGGAAAACAATATGCAAATAAGGCTTATAATAAATTTCTTCCTTTTGTTGTTGATATTACTGATGATATGATTAAACGAGCAAATGAGTTCAAATTATTTCATAAAAAGAAGAAGATTTCTTATGTGGATTGCATAGGATATATTGTGGCGAGATTTAATGGGATGAAATTTCTTACTGGAGATAAAGAATTTGAGCATTTTGATAATGTTGAGTTTGTGAAGTAAATCACAACTATTTTTTTAAACTTGAAATTTCTTTGAGTTTTATGGTTAAAGATTATAGAAGGCAGATGGTGGATTATTTTAAGAAGAATTTGGGTAAAGGTTATACTGTTGATACTTTGAAGTTCTCGTTGATGAATCAAGGATATTCGCGGTCTGCAATTGAATTTGCTCTTGAGATTGCGCAGAAAGAGCTTGCTGTGGTTGCTCCGATTTTAAAAGAGAAACCTGTGATTCGGCATTCTATTATTGATGAGCAGGATAATGTTATTGTTGTGAAGAAGAGTTGGTGGAAGTTTTGGTGATAGGAAAACGCCCCCACCCCGAATCGAACGGGGATGCCCAAAGGGCCCAGATCTCAAGTCTGGTGCAATACCATTATGCGATGGAGGCTTATGAAATATTAATTCATTGGTGAGTTTTAAAGATTTCTATTGTGGAAAATTTAATAAATACATTCTAATTTAAATTTATATGATAAAACATTATGGACCAAAACAAATTCCGCTGACTCCTGAAGAGATTGAAGAAAAGTATAAAGAGACTCAGGAAGAAATGCAAATTGTTCTTGATTGGAAAAAAGAGGAGGAGGATAAACTTGCTAAGGATGATTTTAAAACTCATCAGGCAAAGTCTGCGTGTTTGAGAAATATGAAAAAGATTGTGCGGAGAATTGATTCTGTTAATGGAATGCTGATATATTGGGCTTTGAGAAAAAAAGGGATGAGACATTTTCTTGCAAGTATTGAGTTAAATGAATATTGGGCTGGTTTGAAGGAGAAAGATAAGAAGAAGGGTAAGAATAATGAGAAAGAGAAAAAAATAGAAATGGATTTGCCGAGGGTTTTGAAGAAATAGCTCGCTGTCGCTCGGATATTATGGCTTCACATTTGACTTCGTCAAAATGTTTCGTTTGTTGGGTATATATCATTAGGCATATATCAAAAGGTTTATAAATAATAAAGATGTGGTTTTATTATGGTAGAAAAAGAAGAGTTTGGATACGATGTTTTAATTAGAGGTAATAAATGCTTTAGGTGTGGTCATAAATGGGTGCAGAGAGAAAAAGATAAACCACGAATTTGCCCTCGCTGTAAATCTCCTTATTGGGATAAAGAAAAAACTAAATTTACTAAGAAGGATAAAAAGAAAAAATGAAAACAGAACATAAAATATTTTTTAGTGATGCAAGAAATATGAAACAAATAGAAAATGAAAGTGTTGATTTAATGATAACTTCCCCGCCATATCCAATGATTCAAATGTGGGATGAAATGTTTGGAGAACAAAACCAAGAGATTACTAAAGCATTAAAAGAAGATAATGGAGAAAAAGCATTTGAATTAATGCACAAAGAATTAGATAAAGTTTGGGATGAAACATTTAGAGTTTTAAAAAATGGGGGGATTGCTTGCATAAATATTGGAGATGCAACAAGAACTCTAAAAGATGTTTTTCAAATTTATACAAGTCACGCAAGAATATTAAATCATTGTTTAAAATTAGGATTTCACGCTTTGCCTGAAATTCTTTGGGTTAAAGAAACAAATAAGCCAGATAAATTTATGGGTTCTGGGATGTTGCCCGTCGGTGCTTATGTTACTTTAGAACACGAGCATATTTTAATTTTAAGAAAAGATGGAAAAAGGATTTTCAAAAAAGAAGAGGAAAAAGAGTTAAGAAGAAGAAGTGCTTTTTTTTGGGAAGAAAGAAACTTTTGGTTTTCTGATAAATGGAAAGATATTAATGGAGTTATACAAGGATTAAATCATAAAGATTTAAGGGCAAGAAGTGGAGCATATCCTTTAGAATTGGTTTACAGATTAATAAATATGTTTTCTATTCAAGGGGATGTAGTTTTAGACCCATATTTAGGAACAGGAACAACAACAATCGGAGCTATTGCTTCCGGGAGAAGTAGTATTGGTTTTGAGATAGATAAAAACTTTAAGGAAAGTGTTGAAGAGAGAATAATTGAAACTTCTAAGGTTGTCAATGATATAACTAATAAGAGAATAGATAATCATAAGGTTTTTGTTAAAAAAAGACAAGAAGAAAAAGGAGAATTGAAATACACCAATGAAAATTATGGATTTCCCGTTATGACAAGACAAGAATTAAAACTTAAATTTCCAACATTAAAATCATTCAACAAAAAAGAAGAAGGAATCTTTGAAGCAGAGTTTGATTAAGATAGTCTTTTGATTTCTTTTTTTATTTCATCAATTACTTTGGGATTGGCTAAAACTTTCTTTTTATCCTCTTTTTTAGAGTAAACATAAAAGACCTTCCCACCATACTTTTTAGTAAATTTCTCGTGAGTTTCTAATTGCTGTTTTTTTTCTTTCTGAACTTGGAAAGCATTTTCCGAACCAGTTGGTTTAATTTGTAAGCCAATAAATTTATCCTGAACTTTTACGAAAAAATCCACATTAAATAATCTGTCCCATTCATCAGGAGCTTCTTCTATATTTTCTTCTATCTCTTTTTCAAGATTATCTTTAATCATAATTATCTCTGTATTGTAACCATCAAAAGTTCTATTTATCACAAGATTGTGCATATAATCAATACATTCTTTTTCTGTTATCTCGTCCAGTTCTTTTTTAACAATCTCTTTTATTTTATCAAAGAGTTTCTTACCTAATTCGTCTATGTGTTCTTTTGGTCTAACTTCCTTATAATAATATTCTTTCCATTCTTGAAGAGTTTTAGGAGAACATTTTCTTATACTCTCGGAAGTAGCTCCAACATTCCTTTTAAAATTAAGTTGAAATCTATTCATAGCTGTATTTAATAGCCATTCTTTTGCCATAAAAAATACAAGAAAAAATATTATAAAAACCTATCTACCAACCTCTAACTCACCAATGTATTTGATAAGAAATTTGTTAATGAGGAAGGACTTTCACGTTGGGGGTGATTAGTTGAATAATTTTTTAATTTTGTTCAAAAAAGTTAATTACTCTAACATCAGGACTTAATATATAAACATGATCAGTCTTAGATCTCAAACCCCTATAAACTTTCTGAAGTAATTCTCGCTGGGCTTTGTCTTTGTAAAAACTCCAATAATATTCTGGATTTGTTTTTTGTAAAATTCTCCAAAAAGCATCTTTGACATTTGGATAAGGATATTTTGTGAAGATGATGCTGTTGCATTGGTCGCCCGGGAAATCCATTCCTCGCGAGGCTCGTGTCGAGAATAAAACATCAACATGTTTGTCTTTGAATCTTTGCACGAGTTGTCCTGATTTGTCTTGCTTTTGTATATCTATTAATTCTTCTCTGCTGATGAGATTTGTTATTTGAAATTCTTTTAGTTCTGTTCGCGATGGTAAATCCATAAAAGCATGAACATGAACTAATGTTGGTTTTGGGGATTTTTTCACACATTCACTTAATGCTTTCAAATATTGTTCTCTTGTTACTATTTGGTTTTTGAAATTTTGATAATTGCAATCAACTTCTAATTTTGTTCTTAGGATTTCAACTTGGCCTTGTTTTTGTGTTTCTGCGTCAATGATTTTAAATTCTTCTAATCCAAAAATATTTTTCAAAACCTCTTTAGAATGCAATGTTCCAGACATTAAAACAATTGTTTTGTTTTTGTCTCGCATTTGGCGAAATCTTTTTTCTAAATTTGTTGTGACTAATCCTGCAATTAAATTGTCGTCTTTTTTGCTGAAGACAATATATGTTTCATTTAGAAAGTCCTCAAACATCCTCGCGGTTTCATTTAATGTGTGAATGTAGCTTTCTTCGTCGAGTTCATGAAAGAAGTCTTGGTTTTTTAGGGCAAGTTTTAGCATGTCATAAATTCCTGTTTCTCTAAGGGGAATTATTTCTTGGGTGTAAATAGAATCTTTTATTTTTTTATTATTTTTTATTTGTTTTAGCAATGCCATGAGTTCTGAGATTACTTCGTCCATTTCATCATTTAAAGAAATTGTTTTGATTAATGAATTTTGTAATCTGTCGATATTTAGGTCTTTTTGATTTGAGAAATTATCTAAAAATTCATCGCACTCGTCGATAATTTCAACTTCTGTTTGTGGTTTTCTTAATAGCCAAGATTCTAATTTGTATTTCTCTGAATTAAAAACAATTACATCTGAGTTAATATAATAATCAAATTGTTCGTAAAATTTGCAACCAGGTTGTCTTTTGTAATATGTGAATTCTGTGTTATTTAATCCGGTGTATTTTTTTTGAATTGAATTGATGAAACTTTTTCCTCCGAGTTCGTATTTGGAGGGCATGACTGGGCACCAATAAGGGCAAGTGCCGGCGATAGAAACTCTTTTTACATCTTTTAATGTTGTGAAACTTTTGAGGTTGATGTCTTTATTTTGTTTGAGATATTGTTTTATTTTGTTCCAGTTTTTTTCTTTGATTTCAATTTTGCAGGGGATGTTTCTGTTGTCTGCTGAAATGTCTTTTTGGATTAGGTCTTTTATTTCCTCTCTTTTTCCTGAGAAAATATCATGGAGATTTGAATTGGCTTCGGTTTTTGGAATTGATGTTTTGTTGTCTAAAAGAAATTTGCATTTGTGGTTTGATCTGCCAGTCATTACACTTATCTTCATTTTTTCATTGTTTTTCTTTAGAAGATATTTATCTTTTTCATAATCTTTTTTGTATTGTTCTTGGAGGTTTTTGATTGGGACAACTACTGAGGATTTTCCTAATTGGTTTGCAAGATTTAAGGCGATTGCTGATTTTCCTGTTCCGCAAATTCCGTGGATGAAGATTACTTTGTGGTTTTTTTTAATTAGATTAAGTGTTTCTTTGACTATATCTTCTTGGGATTTACCATTAGAAAATACTAAAGGTTTCAAAAATTTGTTATTTTGATAAAGGCTCCACATTTGAATGTTATGTTAAATTATAGCAATCATTAAAAAGATTTGGGGGCTTTAGAGAATAGATGATTACATATAATCATGTTTTACAGGATAAATGATAACTTATAATGATATTTACGAAGCATCTCGGAAAGAGAGATATAGTGAGCAGTTGCAGGGGATTCCAAAGAATTTTATTACAGAGGTTGCGAATTATTTGAAGGAGAAAAAGGAGATTGCGGCTAAGGAAGATGATGTTTTTTCTGATGTAATTATAAAGACAAAAAAGCAACTTGAGAATGCAGTTACTTTGTTCAAGGAATTAATGCTTCGGCGAAGGAAAAAGATTTTAAATTTGATTTTAATTGCAGCTGAGACAGGAATTTCTAAACAGGATTTTGAAAATATGTTGCAGATTGAGAAAGATTTATTTGAGGATTTGATGAAAAATATTGATGCGACAGATAGAAAACTTAGTGGTTTGCTTATAGGAAATGGAGAGAAAGAAGAGATAATGAAAAATGAGCTTGTTTCATTTATTGAGGATGTTTCTGAGTTTATGGGTTTTGATGGAAGTGTGATTGGTCCGTTTGAAAAAGGACAGATAGCGAATTTACCTAAGGAAGTTGTGAAGATTTTAGTTGAGGATAAACGATGTGAGATTATTGGGGAGTAAAATTCTATTTTGAATATACATTTGAGACAAAAATTAAAACTTTTTAACGGATTTTGAATATACATTCAAAACCAAACATTTAAATAGTCTAATGAATATGCATTCATAATTAAAAATGGAGAAAAAATAAAATGCCAGGACAAGATAGAACAGGACCAATGTCGCAAGGACCAATGACAGGTCGAGGTTTAGGATTTTGTGGACAAGCACAAGGTTTTAGACGAGGATTTGGAAGGGGTTTAGGACGTGGTTTTGGATTTAGAAATCAAGTTGTTGAGCTTAATGAAGAACAAGAAAAGAAAATTCTTGAAGCTGAATTAGCAGGGCTTGAAGTTGAGAAATCCGAAATTAATAAAAGGCTTGAAAGTTTTAAATAATTACAATGCCAAGACTAAAAATTAAAAATTTTTGTCAAAGTCATTTTTGGAGGAGCAAAAATGCCTAGACCTTTTAGATGTAGAAGAGTAGCATATGCGGGGAATTTTTGTTATTTTACACCGCGTGGTGTAAAAAATTTTGAAGAAAGTGTTTTGACTGTTGATGAATTTGAAGCTATTCGTTTAATTGATTTCGAAGGAATGGAACAGGGTGGGGCTGGTAAGAAAATGAAAATAAGCCAGCCGACTTTGTCAAGAATTTTAAAATCAGCGAGGAAGAAAATATCTGATGCAATTATTAATAGTAAAGCAATTAAAATTTCAGGAGGTGAATATAAAATGGTAGAACAAAAAGGTAGGGGTTTAGGTCAAGGACGTGGAAGAGGTTTAGGTGTTGGTGCTCGGGGAAGAATGGGTGGAACTTCAGCAGGCCCAGGCGGAATTTGCAAGTGTCCTAAATGTGGGAATGAAACCGCACAGATTCGAGGACAACCTTGTAATAAAAGAAAATGCCTAAAATGTAACTCTTTGATGATAAGGGGATAAATTTGAAATAAAAATGAAAATTAAAAATATTACTATTTTACCTGGATATAATAAGAAAAAAGAGAAAGAAAGCAACGCAAAAATAGAAATTCTTGAAGGGCAGAAAATAGGAATAGTTGGGCATACAGGCTCAGGAAAAAGTCAATTGCTTTATGATATTGAAAAATTAGCTTATGGAGAAACAAAAACTAAAAGAAAAATTCTTATTAATGGAGAAAAGCCAAATAAAAATTTGAAAACAGATCCAACAATTAAAATAATTGGATATTTAACCCAGCATATGAATTTCATGACAGACACAAGTGTTTATGATTTTTTAAAAACACATATAATAACTAGAGGGAAACATAATACAAAAGAAGAAACAGAAAAAATTATAGAAAAAGTAATAAATGAAGCTAATA
>CAZRXO010000037.1:0-6924 GCA_964604105.1 Candidatus Woesearchaeota archaeon
TTAGAATTGATAGATTTTTCGGTTAAGCCGAAAAATTAAATTGGGGTGCTATATTTGAGCAACTTGTTGTGAATTATTCAAATATAACTAATTAATTTGAAAACCTTTCAGAAGTATTCAACAAAGTTTTTAATCTTTTAAGTCGCTGATTCCGAGGAGGATAAACAAGAGTCCTAGCATGATAAATAACCAAACTAGTCCGCCTTTAAGGAATTCCCATGCTGCGTGTCCGAAGTTCCAAAATCCACCACCGAGAGTGAAATATGAAACTAAGATTGCTGCATTTAACAGAATCAATCCAACTAAAAGCTCTAACCATTTATTCATTGTATTATCTTTTATTGAATTTTCTTTTTAAAGATTTTCGTGGTAGAATAGATATAATGATTTTGGGGATTTTGGGAAGGGGAAAATTTATATATGGGTTTTATTCTTTATCTTTATGAATTTAGACAAGTTTTGTTGTTTGGCAATTCCAAATTAATTTGTTTAGATGAATCTTTCTAAAATGGCAAATGTAAAAGATTTTAAATGGAATGTAGGTATGTCTGTTGCGGATTTAGTTGGAGCTTTTGGGAATGTTGGGTTTCAGAGTGTTGAGTTGAAGAAATCTGCAGATTTAATTGTTAAGATGAAGAAAAATAATGCGCGGATTTTTTTGACTTTCACGTCGAATATGGTAACTTCTGGTCTTCGTGGTTTTTTTGCGCAGTTGATTGAATTGGGTTTGGCGAATGTTCTTGTAACAACTGTTGGGGGGATTGAAGAAGATATTATGAAAAGTTTGGGAGAGGATTTTCCTATTGGAAAGTTTGATGCTGACGATGTTGAGTTGCATGAGCAAGGGGTGAATCGTGTTGGGAATTTAATGATTACTAGTGAGAGTTACATGAAATTTGAAGATTGGATAAATCCTGTTTTGCAAAAGTTGTATGATAAGAAAAAGCGATGGTGTGTTTCTGAAATGTTGAGGGAGATTGGTTTGATGATTGGTGAGGAATTTGCTCGTGATCTTGGTGGGGCTTCTCGGGAACCCTCCCAAAACTTTGGTGAGGTCACCAAAGGTCCCGCCCTGAAGGACAATGAAAATAACTCGAAGCCCAAAAATAATAGGGAGAACTCGCAAGTTCCTCTGCAAATTAAAAGTTCAATTTTATATCAAGCTGCGAAAAATAATGTTCCGATTTTTTGTCCTGCGATTACTGACGGAGGTTTTGGGTTTCATTTGTATTTGTTTCAACAAAAGCACAAAGATTTTATTGTAGATGTTGTTGAGGATTTTGGGAATATTTTATTGTCGACAAATTATGACGAGAAAAAAGCTGTGATTGCTTTGGGAGGTTCAATTAGTAAACACCATGCGATTCTTGCGACTTTGTTGAATGGCGGTGCAGAATATGCTTTGTACATGACAACCGCGCACAAAACCTCTGGTTCAATGTCTGGGGCGACGACGAGTGAGGCAAAGTCATGGGGAAAAGTTAAAGACGATTCAGATGTTGCGACTGTTATTGGTGATGTTACAATCATGTTTCCGTTGGCGATGATTGCTGCCTTGGATGAATTGAAGGGGGAGGGTTTGATATGAAATTATCTTTGGAGAGTTTATTTTCTAAGAAGAAAAAAAGTGAAAAATATGTTCTTGAATTAATGGCTACAGGCATGGCAGCTTTTTCATTAGATCTAATTAATCTAATTAAGAAAAAGGAGTACATTGAAAAAGGAGCAGATTTCCCTCAAGTAATGAATTATCTAAATTCTTTTTTTCCTGTTGTTTTTCTTTCTGCATCAGGTATGCTTTTGGGATTAAATAGATATTCTTCTGTTGCTATTGCTACTGCCGCAGGAATCGGAGCTGAGGTGTTACAGTATTTTCATCTTGTTGGAGGATTTTATGATCCTAAAGATATGGCTGCTAGTTTAATCGCAGGGGGATTTTCATTATATTTTACTAAAGATTCTTCGGAGAAGAAAAATGCCAAAGTTTGAAATCTCCAAACAAAAAGTCCTCGAGCAATTTGAAAAAGTTAAATCTGCTTGTGATATTGTTTCGTATTCGTCGAAGACAAATTCTGCGATTACTAAAATTCTTGAGGAGAATGTTGATTGTATGTTTAGCATTCATACTGAAAATGAGTTGAAGAATGTAAAGGATTTGCGACGAGTTTTATTTTTTGCGCAAGCATGGAATCAAGAAAAAATTCACGATTTGATTCTTCGAGGAATTGGTTGGTTTGTTGTTGATAATGAAAATGATCTGGAAATCTTGGAGAGTTTTTTAGAGAAGAATGATTTTGGGGCGAATATTTTATTGAGGATGAAGTTGCAAGAGAATACAATTAAGACAGAAAAGTATTTTGTTTTTGGGATGAATTCTGATTTTGTGAATAAGAAAATTAAAGCGCTTAGAGAAAATCCGAAGGTAAAAAAGTTGGGGGTTCATTTTCATCGGAAGACACAGAATGTTGCAGAATGGAATTTGAAGTATGAATTTGAAGATATGATTAGTAAAGAGAATTTGGGATTGGTTGATGTTGTGAATATTGGAGGGGGTTTGCCGTCGGAATATGCAAATACAAATATGAATGTGTTGGATTCTATTTTTGAGAAGATAAAAGAGTTTAGGAATTTTTTAGGAGAGAATAAAATTAATCTGATGATTGAGCCAGGTAGATTTATTGCTGCACCTGCTGGAAAGTTGATTACAAAAATTGTGAATATTTATGAAAATAATATTGTTGTGAATGCTTCTGTTTATAATTCAGACATGGATGCTTTGATTGTGCCTGTGAAACTTTTGGTGGAGAATGAGGGTAAAGGTAATGCTTATGTGATAAAGGGAATTACTCCTTGCTCGTTGGATTTGTTTAGGTATAAAGTTTACTTGGAAAATCCCTGCGTTGGAGATGAGCTTGTTTTTTTAAATGCAGGAGCATATAATTTTGCGAGTGATTTTTGTGATTTGGGGAAAGTTGAGAGTGAGGTTGTTGAATAGAAATTAATTTAAAGTTATTTTAATTAAATGATTTATGAAAAAGAGTGTGTTTGTTTTTGGGTTGATATTTTTATTAAGTATAAACTTTGTTTTTGCTTTTGATAGTTCCCCTGGAAAGCATGAGGGATTATGGATCGGACAAGGAGATAAAAAGACAGAGGCTATTTATTATATTCCTAATAATTTTGATTCTTCAACTGCAGAATATTGGTTTTTAATTCATGGTGCAGGAGTTTGTGGTAGAAGTGGAGCTTTGGCACATATTAATCATTGGGCTGAAGTTGCAGATAGAGAAAATTTGGTTTTGATTGCACCTGTTTTTGATAGAGTTTATTATAATAGTAATGGGGGTAGAATTAATGATCCTGTTTTTTGTGAGGAGATTTTTAGAGATAAATATGGATTTACTGATGGTGTTATAGAATGCCAAGAAGATGTGGTGGAATGTGAAAAAAAATTTTCTTCTTCCCAATGTGAATTTTATGAAGATTATTCTTGTGAGAATCATATTTTTGGTTTTATTGACTTATTGAATCGAAGAGATGATGAGAGAAGTGATGAGAAAATCTTTGAGATTTTCGATTTTTTTAATAATAATCTTATACAAAGAGAAAATTTTAATCTTTATGGTCACTCTGCGGGAGGACAATTTGTTTCAAGATTTATGATGCTCTATCCAGAATATTTGACTCGAGTTGGGGTTTCTGCAGCAGGTTCTATGACCTTCCCTGTTTTTGATTATTGTTATCCTTATAGTTTGAATATGAATTTAATTGATGGTCCCAGAGTCGAATATCCAGAAGGTGGCGAAGAAAAGCCTTGTGGGGGATTTATGGGTGTCGAACAGTTTAATAATTTTAGAGATTTTAATAAAGCTGATTTTAATTTTAAGATGAAAGAATTGTTAAAAAAAGATGTGTTGATTGTTGCAGGAGAGTTGGATGATTTGGGAACTCCAGAGACTCATCCTGATAGGGCATGGCAAGGATATTATGTAAAAGATAAGATGAGGAATTATTATGATGAAATGGTTGTGAAGGCTAATGAATTTGGGGTTTCATCTGATAAAATGTACTATGAGCTTTTGATTGGTGTGGGTCATGATTGGAGGGCTGATGGTGATTTTACTCAGGGGTTTTTTTATCCTAAACCCTTAGAAGAGATTCCTGAAAAATTTAATGATAAAAATTCTCCGAAAGTTGATGAAGATGTCGGGAGAAATAAATTGGATAAATCAATTTTTTATTGGATTATTGGGGTTATAATTTTAATTGGGATTATTGTATTAGTTATTGGAGTGATTCTTATTAACCGATTTGTTAGATAATATACTAAAATTGTAGATAAATATTTATAAAATCTAAACATTGTTTTTATGTATGGAAAAGAGTTTTGAAGATGTTTTGAGAATGTTTGCGCCTGGGACTTCGTTGCGGGCAGCGCTTGATGATTTGTTGAGGGCGAGGATGGGTGCCTTGATTGTTTTTCATAATGATGAGCTTGATGAAATTATGGAGAGGGGTTTTTGGATTAATGCGAAGTTTAGTTCTCAGAAGTTGGTTGAGTTAGCGAAGATGGACGGGGCGATTATTTTATCTGAAGATGGAAAGAAAATTTTGCATGCAAATACTTTACTTGTTCCTGATGTTATGATTGGTACAAGAGAAACTGGAACTAGGCATAAGGCTGCAGAGAGGACAGCGAAAAAAGCAAGGACAATTTCAATTGCTGTTTCTGAAAGAAAGAATAAAATTTCTTTGTACTATAATGATTTTAAATATGAATTAGAAAGGAGTTCTGAAATTTTGCGACGAGCTTCTGAGACCTTGCAGATTTTAGAAAAACAAAAAGAAGATTTTGATGATTTGCTTGTGAATTTTAATGTTTTGGAAATTAGTAATTTGGCGACGATAAATGATGTTTGTAGGATCTTGCAAAAGCTTGAAATGATTAAAAGAGTTTCAGAAGATGTAAAAAGATTTTTGATTGAATTAGGTAAGGAAGGAATGATTGTGAGTATGAGGTTGAAAGAATTGACAAGTGATATTATTCGAGATAGAGATATTATTTCTCGGGATTATTTTGGATCAGAGGCTGTTGATACTTTGAAGATTTTGGAGAAAATGAATTTTGACTTTTTATTAGAGACCACAAATGTTTCTAGAATGTTGTTTGAGGAATTGCAGGATAAGTCGATTTCACCGAAGGGTTTTAGGATTTTGAAGAAAACAAATTTGCTTGATAGACATGTTGATTCTTTGATTGGTAATTTTAAAACTTTAGATAAAATTCTTTCTGCAAATAATGAACAGTTGTTAGAGGTTTTAGAAAATGAAAAAGCTATTGAATTTTTTAAAGAGGAAATTTATAATTTGAAGGAAAAGATTATGGTTGGTAAAAAGTTGTAGAAAAGTTTAAATAACCTTATTTAATATTAAATATATGGTATTGAAAACATTTAATCTGAATGAAGACACTTATCGGAAATTTTCTGAATTTTGTAAGGAGCATGGAATTAGTATGAGTAAGCAAGTCAATATTTTTATTGATTCGCAAATGGAAGAAGAACCAACTATCAGAAAAAGTTATTTGAAGAAACTTGAGAAAATTCGTAAAGGCAAATTTATAAGGGTTGATGACTTTGGCAAAAGATATGGACTTAAATAATTATAAATTAATTGTTCCCCCTAAATTAGATAAAAAATTTATGAAACTTGTTAAGAAAGATAAACAACAAATGCAGATTATTGATAGAAAAATTAATGAAATCTTAACGAATCCTCATCGGTTTAAACCTCTGAGGGAAAATATGGTTGGTGCGAAGAGAGTTCATATTGGAAAAAGTTTTGTTCTGACATTTGAAGTTTTGGAAAATGAGAAAATAGTTAAATTGTTAGATTATGATCATCATAAGAAAATTTATAGAAAATAGGGTTGGGAAGAAGTTGTAGAATTCCTGCTTCGCAGAATTTATTTGTAATCTTTGAAATCGCACAAGTGCAGATTTCTTCGATGGATAAAATCGTTAATAGGATAAAAATTTTAAGATAGTTGAGCAAACGAGTTTCGACGAAGTCAGCCATTAATAAATTAAATTTATTTTGAATGAAGCAAACTACTTACATTGCTAGCAATTTTTTATTTTTTTCTTCTAGGAAATTTCTTGCAAAGCCATATATTAGTGGAGCTTCTTTTACAACTTGTTTTAATCCAACAGTGTATAGTCTTTCAAATATTAATTCTTTTAAAACATATTCTATACCCTCTATAAAATTATCGTCTTCATTTACTATGTTTTTTTTCATTTGTATTGAATAGTTTTGCCATCTTTCATCTAATTTTGAACTTGGATTTAGATAAATTGCTACAGATTCAGCAAAAATCTCTTCAAAATAATTATCAAATTCTTGCCTTCTTGTTTCTCTTTTTGTAGGATTTATTTTAGCTAAGTTTTCTAAGTAATCTATTAATAATTGTAATGGATTTTTTTCTTTTTTCCCAGTTAATATCTCTCTTTTTTGAGAGTCATATATCTTTTGTGATTCTTGTATTGCATTTACATACTTTTGATAAATTCCATGGGCATATTCATGGGATAATATTTTTTCTAATTTTAGAGGATGTGCGGTTTTACTAGTATCATAATCTAAAAATATGTTTCCAAATATCCCTGAATAAAGTCCTAAAGTATAATTAAATGAATTATTAGAATATTTACTTCCTAATTTATCTCTTTCCACAAGTCTTATTTTTTGTAATTTTTCTTGGGGGATTATAATTACAGGTATTGGGGAAATATCTATTTTTGCTTTCTCAAATTTTTCTAAAGTTCTTTCATGTGCTCCATTTACTTTTCTAATTAATATTTTCATTAATATAGCACCCCTCAAAAGTTTTTAGGTTCTTTTAGTAAATAATCATAACAGCAA
>CAZRXO010000038.1:0-6497 GCA_964604105.1 Candidatus Woesearchaeota archaeon
CTCTAGAGCCAATCCTAGAAAATAAAATATTCCTCGTCGGAGAAAAAATTAACCTCGATTATGATGCTGATGTAAGAAGTGTCTCAACCTCTGCCACTTTAATTTTTCCTAATGAGCAAAAACAAAAGATTAATCTTCCTTATTCATTTACTGCCCAACAAGTTGGAACATACATTTTAGAAATAATCGGTTCTAAAAAAGATTATAAAACTTCTTCAAAGAAAATTCAATTTAGTGTTTTGCAGAATGAAGTAGATTTTAATCAAATTCAAAAAGGAGATTTGTCACAAGAGGAATTTAATATTGAAGTTCAGAATATGAAACAAGAAAACGAGAAGAAAGATTTCTTCTCCTCAATCTGGTCAAGAATGACTGGCAAAGTTATTGATTTATTTTAAATGAGTGTTTATTTGAGTTGAGGTGTTGGTTTGATCACAATAATTCTTTTAAATCATTTTAGATTGTCCATTTTATGAATAATGTAATGTTGCTTGCAAATAGAGATTCAAATTCTTGGGGTTTTGCAAAAAAAATTCAAAGTTATATTTTAGAAACAAAAGAAATTTTGATTCCGTTGCATGAAGTGATTTTTACTTCTTTTAGAAATGGAGAGTTTGGAGTTCATATTCCTGAAAATGTGAGAAAAAAAGATGTTTATTTTATTCATGATTCTACAGGGAATCCGCAGGAGTGGTGGGTGGAGCTTCTTTTAATTAAGGATTTGCTGCTTAGTTCTTCTGTTGAAAGCGTTAGTTTTGTTTTGCCGAATATGCTCTATTCAAGGCAAGATAGAAAAGATAAGCCGCATGTTCCGATTTCAGCGAGGGCTTTGGCAAAGTCTATTTCTCCAGGGTTAAGAAGAATAATTACTATGGATTTGCATGCTGGACAGATACAAGGATTTTATCCTGCAGATGTGCCTGTGGATAATCTTTATAGTTTTCCTGAAGTTGTTCGTTATATAAAAAAATATCATTTTGAAAATTTGAATAATCTTGCAATTGTTTCTCCAGATGCAGGTGCTGCGGGGAGAACTAAAGCATTTTTGAATCGTTTAGAAAAAGATCAAGCAGATTCATTAAATAAGCAGATTTATTCTTTTGCTTTGTTAAGCAAAGAGAGATCAAAACCCGGGCAGGTGGGAAGTATGCAGTTAATTGGGGATGTTAGTGGAAAGAATATTTTAATTGCCGACGATATAATTGATTCTGGTGGAACTTTGTGCAAGGCAGCTGAGATTCTCCGGGAGAATGGGGCGCAGAAATTAATGTGCTATGCAACTCACGGGATCTTTAGCAGTGGGACAGAGGAATTGATAAAATCTTTTGATAAAGTTATGGTGAGTAATACTCATAATCGAGAGTATGTTGGAATTGAAAAAATTGATGTGGCTCCTCTTTTTGCAGAAGCAATTTATCGGGCTCAGCAAGGGTTTTCTATTTCGCGGTTGTTTTGTTAGTTCAGAAAATAATTCGCTAACGCGAAGATTTATTTGGGGTTGTTAATGAGAAGAATTTTCTCTACTTCTTTTTGAGTATAGAATTCTCCTTGTTGGATTCTTTTTCTTGCTTCTTTAATTTCCTTGATTATTTTCTCGTTTAATTTTTCAGATTTCATTAGAGTTATATTCCTGAAAGAAGTTTTATTGTAATTCCTGCTATGAGAAGAATGAGAATAATTTTTACAATGTCTAATACAATATCTGCAGGATCATTTCTTTTTGCCATTTTTGTTGAGTACCTCTTTTTGTAATTCTCGAATATCTAATCTAATATCATTTAGTTCTTCTAATGTTTTAAATCTTTTGTCTAATTCTTCTTTAGTTATTTTATTATTTAGTTCTTGAGATAATTCTTTTACTTTCTTTTCTTGCTTTTCTGATAATTCAGTTATTTTCTTATTTGTTGACCAAATGATTACTAAAAGAAGTATTGCTATCAATAAAATAGCCACATAAATTACTATTGGATCTGTAAATTTTAATTGTTTAAATTTATCTGACGTAAATGTTATTATGGCTATAACAATTGCCATTATTGTTTGGATTATAATTATTGTAATCTCTTTTGAACTTAATTCCATTTTAATCTGAGATTCAAATTATTTTTATAGATTGTTGTGATGGAAAAACTTAAATACTTCCCCCTGATATATAAGGTATGTGGTATTTGAAATTTAAGTTAAAACATAGTGATTGTGTTATAGCTCCTCTTGTGGAAAAATATAATTTATCTATTGAATATTTTCCTTTGGGAAGTTATGTTAAGGGGAAAAGTGTTTATACTTCTGCAATTCATACAGCGAAGGGCGACGAGAAGAATATTAAAAAATATTTGAGAGAGTTAAAGAAACACCCTAAGATTGTGAAAGTCGAAATCTCTAAATTTATTTTTACTCTTGCGAAAGAAAGTGCAGAGCATGGAACTTATCAAGCGATTTATAATCCAAAATTATTTTTTCTTAAACCAGGATTTAATACTCCTGATGGTTTTGAAGAATGGGAGATTGCTTGTTGGGAAAGAAAACCTTTGATTGATTTAATTGATGTTATTGAAAAAGCAAAGACAACAGAGCATTTTGAGATTTTGGAGTTTCGTGAGAAACATATTGACGATGTTTATATTTTGCAGTTGTTTCCCGAATTACCGAAGAAGCAGAAGCAGGCGATTGAGTTGGCTTACAAAAATGGATATTATAATTTTCCAAAGAAAACTGATTTGAATAAACTTGCGAAAATTGTAAAAGTTTCAAAGCAAACTTTTCAAGAGAATTTGAAAAAAGCAGAGGCTAAGTTGATGCCTTTGTTGTTGAGGAGATAATTGCTCGCTGTCGCGAGAATGATATTAAATAGTTAATGAACTGGCTTCGCCGAATAGCGAGGTGCCTTAGTTTGAAGATTGTTCTAAAACCTGATATGTCAGGTGTAAAAGTTATAAGTCTTTTTGGTTACTATTATATCATGGTAACTGAAAAGGAATTTAATAGAGAAAGATTATCTCAAATCAGAGATAAATTATATAGCTCTGATAGATGGATTTCATTAGATAAGATTAGAGAGAACTTGTATAATCCGGATAAATTGTTCTCTGCTAGTAATGAGAAAATTAGAAGTAAATTGATAAAAAACTTTGGAATTGTTTTTGGAGATCCTAATTATTCTTTAGTTTCAGATACTGAAAATAGACTTAATATTTTTAGGGGGGAGTATGATCTGAGATATGGGGAATATAGGAGAGAGTACCCTTTCAGAGATTTGAAAATTGCTTTGTCAAGATTTTTTTCAAAAGATAGTAAGCCCCCTAAGAAATCTTTTGAAAAAAGAAATGTAACTTATCAAGAATGTTTAGATTCTCTTGATGAACTTAAAGGATATTGGAATGAAACAAGAAAAAGGACAGGTAGTTTTTTGATAAAAGATAGATTTAATGTATGGAATTTTAAGAGAAAATTTTTGAAAGAAAATAAATATTCTGGGGGAGTAAAATGATCCAGGTAAATTTAATTGGAAAAATTTCTGATAGAAGAGATTATTTTAAGAAATTAAGATATTTTCCTCCAGAAAAGATTTCTATAATTAGAGCTTGTTCTTCAATTACTTTAGATGATAAATTAGAAGATGTTTATCGACTTTCTAAATTTGTGAAAAGGTGTGCAATTGGGTTTGATCCAGAATATCAGGGAGCAATAATTTTGAGTGAAGGTGGAGAAAATGTTTATATTGATGGGGGGAAGAATTTCTTTCCAAGGATTTCTTTAGAAGATATGGAAGTTATTAATCAAATTAAAAGCCAGGAATTTGTTGAAAATAAAAGAGTAAACTATGAAATAAATGATCCTGTTTACAGGCGGGTTATTGTAGAATTCAAATGAAAATTGCTAAAAAACAAATTCCTGAAAAAGATAAGATTAGTAAAGAAAAAGCAGATTTAGTTTTGGATGTATTAAATTGGGATTTAGTTGGTTCTGGGAAATACTCAGAATTTTTTAGAGATCAAGATAAAATATTTTTTTATTGTAATGGTGCGGTTATCAAAACTTGCTATAATTCAAATCAAGAAAAGATTAATTTGGAAGTAATTTCCCAATGGAAAATAAAATCTCATCTTTTTCTTTTTGGGATTGGAGAGAAAGTACAATATGTGTTAAATTATATGGAGAATTTAGGAGGGTATTTTCGAAAAAATATTCTAAGTTCCTATAAGGACAAAAATACTTCCTTTAATTTTAATGATTTAGAAAAGAAAGTTGAATCTGCAGTAATTAATAGTTGTGGGGTTAGTATAAATTCTCTTTGGAAGTCAAGTATAGATAGCAAAGCAAAGTTGGAAAAATAATCTTTTATTCAATCTTCAGTCTCCACCCTCGGTGCTTTTTGATTTCGCCAGGTAATTTCAAATTTTTCTCGTAGAGATTCTTTCTAAGATTCAAGTTGAACAAAGTGAAACTTGAAAATCCGCCCTTTCATCTTCATTTTCATCCAAGGGTATTAATTATATTTCCATAGTCCTCAATAGTGATTGAGGTTTTTGTTCCTGAATGGATTATCGAAGAATTTATTATATCAATGTTACCCCCAATAATTTTTATATCTCCATCAGTTATGAGTATATCACTAATAGTTTGAATTCCAAAAAGGTATGTTATTAAAAATCCAATTATTAACCCCAAGATTAATCCAACAACTAATAATATCCAATCTTTTCTTTCCATTTCAATCCTCGGTCTCAACTCTCGGAGCTAAAATAAAAGTTAAACTCATTGCACCGACTTGGACGTCCATTTTTAGTGGGTGGTCTGTTGCGAATTGGAGGTAGGTTTTGTCTGTAAGTTTTGATGCTTTGATGAATTTTTGCAAATATTCAAGGCTGTATCGTGCTCTTGCATTTTCTGCATTTATTGTTGCTTCGTCGCTGGAGAATTCTGACCTCGCGGAGTTTAGGTTTTTTGCTTTGATTATAAATTTCCCTTGTTCTGTAATAAATGAGCAAGCATCGTCGACAACTGCGCAATCTTCTATTGAGGCGATGAGGTCAATTGACGGGAGTGCGATTTTTGCTGCGAACTCTAATTCAGGGAGTTCTTTATCCTCTGATTCAATTTCAATTAAATTTAAACTGAAGTTTCTTTTTATTCTGTCTTGAATTTCAATTGTTAGATTGTTGTCAACTTTTTGCAAAATTAATGCACTGCCGGCTGATGCTCTTTTTAGAATTTTTTTTAAGTTGTCTAAGTTTACTCCTAGAGTTTCTGTGTCTGATTCAAATTGTGCAAAAGCTGTTCGCGGTAATTTGTATTGAACCATTGCTACATTTGCTGGGTCCATTGCTGTAATGCTAAGGCCGTATTCCCCGACTTTTAATCTAACTTCTGTAACTATGTCTGAGATTAGTTCGACTGCTTTAGAAAGTAACATGGGGTTTGTGAGTTTGAGTAGCATGTAATGTAAAAAGATAGATAGTTTTTAAGAATATCTGTGGTGGAGAGAATAATTGCTCGCTGTCGCCCGGATGATGGCCCACAATCTATGTGGTAATAGATTGTTCACTGGGAAAGTTATTAAGAGGAAAAGTTTCACAGGGTTGAGATCAGTTGAACATCGATTTGAAGTTTACTTTTGAATTAACTTATTTTCCAACGAAAAGTCCTGCCTCGTGGCGGATTTGGAGTTTGTTTTTTAGAAGTTATAATAATTCAGTAAATGTTCTTCAGTGACTTCAAGGAGATCGTAGTCTTTGATTTCGTTTGAGAAGTTATCGCGGAGGTCTTTGATTAGTTTGTCGAGTTCTTCTTTGTTTGAAGTTTCTACTTCTAGTTCGACTTCGTGGTCGCCGATTGTTTTGATGTAGACAACTATGTTTTTGTTTGTTTTTGTGAAGGTTTTCATTTTGCTAAATTTTTGTGAAGTCATATTGTGGAGTTTGAGGAAGATTAAATGATAAGAGTTATTGAGTTTGTTAAAATTTATTTTTGTGCTGAAGCCTGTGATGATTCCTTTTTTTTCTAAATTTTTTATTCTGTATTTGACTGTGTCTGCACTTGCTTTTAATTTTGTTGCAATGTTTACGAAACTTTCTCTTGCATTTTTAGAAAGTATTTTTAATAATTCTTCATCTTTTTTATCGATTTTAGTTTGAGTCTTGCCAACTCGAGCTCCCACTCGTTTTTGATGAGATTTAGAATGCTCGTGCAAACTCTCGCCTTCGCTGTAAATGATTTCTTCTGATTCTTGTCGAGGGAGAAGATATGCTTTTGTGAAACTTGATGCTGATTCTAAAACAATTACATTTCTGTCGAGGATGAATTCTTGATATTTTAAAAAGAGTTCGTGGTATTTTTGGCTGAACTCGAAAATTGATTTTACATAGATTGATAAAACAATATCATATTTTCCTCTTAATGTTGAAAGCCAGAAAATTGCTTTTTGCTTTTTTAGATGATTTATTATTTCTGTTTCTTTTGCTTTTGTTATGTTGTGAAGTCTGAGGTAAACTTTAATG
>CAZRXO010000039.1:0-6199 GCA_964604105.1 Candidatus Woesearchaeota archaeon
TAGAATTGATAGATTTTTCGGTTAAGCCGAAAAATTAAATTGGGGTGCTATATATCTTAGAGAAAAGGAGTGAAAATTGGGGGAAAATTAAAGGGGGAATAAATTCTTCTGGAAGATTAAAACAAATTAGTTTCCCTGAAGATTCTATGCATTTAGCAGAATTTTATGGAGTAATGTTGGGGGATGGGAATTCTCATAAAGTAAACTTTTACAAATCTAGAAATTATAAAAGAGGAGTTTATAGAATAAGAATTGTTGGGGATGCAAATTTAGATAAAAGTTATTTGGTTCATTATGTAAAACCTTTAATTGAGGGTTTATTTTCGATAGATGTTTTGGTTGGAAGATTTAAGAATACAAATGCAATGTATTTAGAAAGTTATAGTCTGGAATTAGTTGATTTTTTAGAAAAGAAAGGATTTAAACCAGGAAATAAAATCAAAAATAAGTTAGAGATTCCTAAATGGATTAAAGATAATAAAAAATATTTAATCTCTTGTATTAGGGGGCTTTATGATACTGATGGGTCTGTGTATAAATTAACTAATCAAAATTCTCATCAAATATGTTTTACAAATGTTAATAAAGTTTTGATGAATGATGTTAGGAATTCATTATTGGGATTGGGTATTAATTGTTCGAAAATAAGTAATAAAGATCTTTATATTACTAGAAAATCTGAATTAAGAAAGTTTTTAAAACTAATAGGATTCAATAATTTAAGACATCTTAATCGTGTTAAGATGTTTGGTTTAAACAAAAGCCCTATGGTCTAGTGGTCAAAGATACTGCCCTTTGAAAGTTAAAGTGCTTCGGCATTTTTCATTTCTCCTTTTGGAGAAAAGAAGAAAGGCAGTGACCCAGGTTCGAATCCTGGTAGGGCTATTTTTTATCACAAAAATTATATAAATTAAATTTCCTTCTTTGAATTATGAAAAAGAGATTAATTTTATTAATTATAATTATTTTATTTGTTATCTTATTTGCAGTGTTCGTTGGTTTAACTTTGTTAATTTATCCTTCTGTTGGAGAGTTAACTGATGAACATTATCTTGGGAGTCATCGGGGGAATTCGCTTGATTATATTGAAAATACACTTCCAGCATTTGAAAGTGCTTTGAACGACGATAATTATTCATTTATAGAATTTGATATTCAGTATACTAAAGATAAAATAATTGTTGTGCATCACGATCTTTCTCTAAGAAGGTTACAAAAAAAGCAAGATAAAATTAAAGATTTGACTTATGAACAAGTGTTAAATGTGAGTGATTATTTAATTCCAACTTATGAAGAAACAATGAATCTTCTTGCAGGAGAAAAACCATTAAATATTGAGATTAAATCTCAAGGTAATTTAGAAAATGATTTGGAGATGGCAGATTATATTATTGAGGATTTAGAAAAGAGGGAGATTATGAATACAACTTTGATTAGCTCAATTTCTTTTGATTTAATTCAACAAATTAATAATAAATATAATAATCGTTCAAGTTATATTCGGTATGCTGATTATTGGGGAATCCAAAAAAGATATATTAATACTGGACTTATTTATTATATTGATGAAAGTACTTTCACTCGGAGAATCCCTCTAGTTAGATATTTAACTGAAATTTTTAGAGATGCTGGGTTTTATGATTCGATGCTTTCTTCTTGGTGGTTGAGTGGAGCTAATCATTTGATGATTCATGGGGCAAATATTCGTCAGTATGATATTTTAAGGCCACAGATTCCATTTAATTCAAGAATTGTTTTATGGACTTTCGATGATAAAATGTATTTAATTCTTCCAGACAAAGAAATATGGGGATGGCAAGAAGAAGTGAATAATTTTAAAATTGATGAAGTAAATCCTTGGTGGGAAGATTAAAAATTTTTTTATATTAATTTATATTTTATCTTGAGGGTAATGCTGGCGGTTGAAGTATTAAACTTGGTAATGCAGGTGGTTGAGGTGAACTTCCGTTGATTAAAATAAAATAAATTCCAATCCCCACTGCAATTAAAATTAGGATTATTAAAATCCAAACCCCTATACTCATGCCTCTTTTTGATTTTACCATTTTATTTAGTTTGGTACTAATGGAGGTTCTTCAGTATCCTCGCTTATCAATTTTAATTTACAATTATTTTTTACTTTTACAATCATGCCTAAACCAACAAAATCATCGTCGAGTGGCATATCAAATTCAACAGGAGCCCATAAAGGAGGATTTTCTTGAGATGCATAAAAATAAACTTTTTCAATATCGCAAGTTCCTTTTATCTGATTCCAAGTGAAAGAAAGTAATTCATCTTCATTTGTATACATATCTTCTGTTATTCCAACAAAATTCCAACCAGAATACAATTGTCTTTCATCAAATGAGAGGTATCCATTATTAGTTTTGAAATCTTGCAAATCCCAATCAAAACCTGATTCCGCATAAACCCAAAATGCTGTGTTTAATAATTCATCGTCATCCATTTCTCTTAATTTGTCAAGTTCAGGATTAGGATATACTTGGGCGTAATCATTTATCGAGGGGATATATGCATATACTGCTTCAATTTTTCCATTACCAAAAACATCATTAA
This sequence comes from Candidatus Woesearchaeota archaeon, assembly GCA_964604105.1. Classification (GTDB taxonomy): domain Archaea; phylum Nanobdellota; class Nanobdellia; order Pacearchaeales; family GW2011-AR1; genus CAYZVU01. The sequence goes on from CAZRXO010000039.1 coordinate 2,581, forward strand.
GATTTTCATCTGGGAATATTGTTAATCCATAAATAATATTCCATCCTTTCGGAATAACTATTTCGTATGTAGCACTTACAAAAATAGCCAAACTAATAAAAGTTAATATAGCAATAGAGATAATAATTTTTTTGTTCATAAATTTATATATTTTTTAAGTTTAAATAATTATTGTATTGAGATAATTTTATATATTCTAATTTTGTTTTGATTTAATTATGCGGAAGTGCCGGAGTGGTCAAACGGGCCTGACTAAGGATCAGGTAGCTTATGCTTGCGAGGGTTCGAATCCTTTCTTCCGCATTTATCTTTTTTAGAAGAGAAATTATTAAATAGTTCTTTTTTTTAATTTATTATGGGACTTAATTATCAAAGTTGTCAGAGAAGATTAGATAATGAATACAATCCACTATATTCTCCGAGATTATTAAGGGAGCCAATTTTAAGAAGAGCCTCAAATGATGAAAAAGATACTTTTTATCAAGGGCGTAGATTACTTGCAAGAAATATTGCAGAACAATTTATAGTAGCCAATAGTGTGAGAGAAAAAATTTTAAGTAAAGATTAATGTCTATATCTTCCTCTTTTTTCTACCTTAACTAATTGATTTAAAACTCTTTCAGCGTCGGTTTTTGCTCGTAGATTTGAAGCCCCGCCATTCATCCCCACCCTCCCTGCCCGATGAATAACTGAATTATCAAATCTACTTGCTTTGTTTTTGTGCATGATTTCTGTTTTGTTTTTTGTTTTATATCCTTTTGTAAATTCTTTGTAAAGTGTTTCCCAATGTTTGAAGTGTTTTGCTTCTAAAGCTTGTTTGAGTAAATGAATATCTACTGCTTTATCTTCGTGTTTTGCATTTTGAAATGCGAGGCCAAAGTCTATGAAATAGATTTTGAAATATTTTGATTCTGCTTGCAAATTCGAAATCCTCCTTCCTCCCCCTCCCACCCTCCCGGAGGAGGAACTAATTAATCGAATGTTGCTCGCATCAGATATTTTCTTTTCAACATAAATCATGTTGCTTGTTGTTAAGTCTCCGTGGATTATGTTTTCTTTGTGGAGTTTTGCAACTGATTCTCCGATTTGTTTTAGAATTTGTTTTTGGTTTGTTAGTTGGAATTTGTCAAGGTGTTGCGAGAGTTTTTTGCCGTCAATAAATTCCATGCATATTTGCTTTGTTTTTTCATTTGATTCAAGAATTTCTGGGACAGGAATTATCTTTGAAATTTTTTGCATAATTTTTGTCTCTGCTCGTGTCCTTCTTGTTCGAATTTTGTTGTCAAGTTCTGGGATTCTGTAGGATTTTTTAATTCTGTTTTTGATAATGAATTGCTCCTCGCTTTGCTCGTTGAATTTTGTAGATTTATTAATAGACTGGCTTCGCCGAGTGTCGGGGTGATTAGATTTTGGGTGGGAAGTTTTATTCTTGGATAAATAAATTATTGCTTCTGCACCTTGTGCTATTATTTTTTGTTTCATAGAATTAAATGGGATTGGAGTTATATAAATTTATTTTTCTATCTCGTTTTTTAATTCTTCTAAATAAACTCGTGCTGTGCCTGGTTTTCCGACTGCAATTCCTGCGGCGTGATTTGCTAAGATTGCAGATTCTTCTAAGTTGGCTCCTGATGCTAAGGCTAAACTCAATGTTGCGATTACTGTGTCGCCTGCTCCTGTAACATCATAAACTTCTTTTGCAAAAGTTGGGATATCTTTTATACCATTATTGAATATACTCATTCCTTGTTTTCCTTTTGTGATAATTACATTTGTATTTAATTCTCTTTGTAATTGTTCTCCTGCCTTGTAAACATTTTCGAAAGAGGACATTTCTGTAGCTTCTTTTTGGTTTGGGGTAATTAAGTAAACTCCTTGATAAAGTGATTTGTTTTTTGGTTTTGGGTCTACGACAATTCTTTTGTTTAAGCTTGTTAATAATTTCATCAGGTTCGGGGAGATTGCACCTTTTGCATAATCTGAGATAATTATGATGTCTGCTTTTTCTGCCTCTTTTTTTATTAGTCGTGGGTTGAGGTCCTTGTTGGTAATTTGTTCTTCATCGATTCTTACTAATTGTTGATTCTCTGCGATGATTCTTGTTTTTTTGATTGTTCTGTGAAAATATTCTGGGAAAATTTTGATTTTATTTTTTTTACATAGGTCGATAACTTTTTTCCCTTTTCTGTCTCTTCCGATTAAACCAATTAAAGTTATGTTTCCAGATAGTGTTGCTATGTTTGCTGCTACATTTGCTGCACCGCCGAGTTTGTATTCTTCTGACTTTATATGGACAATTGGGACTGGGGCTTCTGGACTGATTCGGCTTACAGTTCCGTAGGCATAGTGGTCAAGAATTAAATCTCCGATGACAAGAATTTTTTTATCTTTAAATTTATCTATGATTTCTATTAACTCTCTTTTACTCATATTTAAAAAATTAAAGAATGATTTTTAAGGTTTATGGATGTGGGGTATATGCTTTTGTTTGAATTGCTCGCTGGCGCTCGAAGATTATGACTTCACGCCAGACTTTGTCGGAATGTTTCGCGAGGGAATTAATTAGTCTAAGTGAAAATTTTTTTGAGGAGAATAAAGTTATTGTTTTTTAAATTTTTAATTTATTCTTTTGCTTGTTTCCAGAGATAAGAAAAATAAGCTTTATTTTCCTTTGCTATCAATTTATTTTGAATTTCTATAACTTGTGATTTGTTGTCTATTGTGAAAAGATAAGCTATTGAATCACCAAAAATCACCATCGTCGCTAATGTTGGAAGTTCTTTAAGGAATTTATTTTCACCAAATGCAGAAAAAAATTTGAGAAGTTCACTCCCTTTAAATTTCTCATTCCATATCCCCCGATATTTTATTTTTTGGTAAAGTTTTTTCTTTTTTATATTTCTCAAGAGATTTTCTAAAAGCATTTCAGAATTGGTATTCTTTTTTTTCCTTTCAAGATTAATTGTTTCGGATGGCCCTCCACTTAAGATATACAGATCCTTTATTTTTCCTCTTTCTATTTGGTTAAATAAGTTGAAATTAAATCTTCTCTGGCTTTCTTCATTTTCTAATACTCTTACATTTGAAACTTCTTCTTGTTTTATTTTTTCAAATTCGGGGATAAGGGATAAGAGTATTGCTTCTTTTTCTTTTATTCTTGTTATGGTTTGATTTATATCAACTGCTGAATATAAAATTTTGTTATCTTTTTGAGTTCTGCTGATAAAACCTTTTGAGGTTAATCTGTCTAGAATAGCATAAGTAGTTGATCGATGAATCCCTGCTAATTTTGCTAGGACATAAGCATTTAGTTCACCTTTTTGGACTAATAAGATATATATTCGGATTTCCTTCTTATTTAAACCATAATCTTCTAATAAACTTGATATATTGTTTTCCATATTTATTTTCAAGAGAAAATCTTTTATAAATTTTGCTATTTAGTCGACATCTTTGGACTACTTACCCTCATAAAGTACTCATTTTTTTGGGATATATGAAAAACAAATTAAAAACAAGAGAACGTGGTGATTTACATATCAGAGATCTCGAAGAAAAATTAGTCGAACAGGCTGTCCCACATTCCAAAGAATTATTAACTAAAATAAAACTAAAATTC
>CAZRXO010000040.1:0-6157 GCA_964604105.1 Candidatus Woesearchaeota archaeon
CAATCAAAACATTGGGTCAACACACGCCCCCGACTTTAGTCCGGGGTAGTTGACACGCAAAGCCGATTGAGATGTTTTAAAATTTTTGGGGTTTTCGCCATCTTTTCAAGGTAATTATAAAACCAATTATCTTTGCTGTGTAGTTTGGTCCGAGTTCTTTAAGCATTTTTGTTCTATAATCCTGAATCATTTTTCTTTCTGCTGATTTTAGAACAGATACTTTTACTGTTGTGTGTTTTTCAAAATGTGATTTTAGGGTCTGAATAAAGTTCTCTGTTAATCCATTTTTTCCGAGTTGTATTTTTGCTAGTGGGGGCATATTATTTGTTTTCCTTAATGAATCCTTGAACCCATTTCTTTTTAACTTTTATTACTTTAAATTTCTTTATTCCGAAGGTTCCTATTTTCATTCCGCGAGTTTTGTAAATGTCTTTGCCTTGGAATCTGTGGACTTGAATATCTGATTTGTTGTCTCGCCAATCCTGACTGTATCGTGCGCAGATTATTGACGCTGTTTTTATGTCGCCGAATTTTGGTTTGTCTTTAATGTTTACAAATGGGCTCCCTGTTGCTGCTGTGTGGAAAACTTCTTCGTTGGGCGCAACCTGTTTAATTAGCTCTTCGTTGTTTTTTGCATCTCTTCCCGAAAGGATTAATGTCCCTCGCTTTGTTGTATGTTCACGGAATTTCATAGTTTGAATAATATTTTGCAGTATAAAAAATGCTCGCTATCGTTTGGACGATAAATTAATTAAACCAATCTTGATTAATATTGATATGAAAAGAAAATACTGGATTATTCTCGGAGTTTTTGGTTTTCTATTTTTGGTTTTGCTTTTGAAATCAATTGGCGAAGAAGCGCATCATCCTTATAATTTGGAGAAAGATTTTTTAAAGGGGGTTAGTCTTTCTCCGCGGAGTTTTGTTGGTGAGGATTTTACAAATTTTTTTGGTGAGGCTTCACAGGTCGGCGATGTTGTGATGTGGGCTGGTGATTGGGCGCAGTTGAAAGATATGAAAGTTATTCCTGAACTTGCTGAGGATTATGATTATATGCCGTTGATGGAAGTTGGGCATTATGTTCAAGAGACAGGAAAATTAATTAGGCCTTTTACTGAAGAGAATAAACAAATGTATTTAGAAGATACTTTGGAATTTATTGAGGAATATGATTTGAAATATTTTGGAATTGGGGTTGAAGTGAATGTTTTTGCGAAAAAGAATCCAGAGGATTTTGAAGAGTTTGTTATTTTTTATAATGAAGTTTACGAGGAGATTAAGAAAGTTTCGCTTGAAACAAAAGTTTTTACTGTTTTCCAGCTTGAGACAATGAAAGGTTCGGATATGTGGGGGCTTGAAGAAAATGAGCCAAGTTGGGAAATGATTGATTTGTTTAAGTCAGATGTTGTTGGGTTTACAACTTATCCTGGTTTGTTTTACAAAGATGTTTCTGATATTCCCCAGGATCATTATAGTGAAATTAAGTTGCATACTTCAAAGCCAATTGTATTTACAGAAATTGGTTGGCACAGCGAGGCATTTCCTGAAGGTTGGGAAAGCAGCGAGGAGGAACAAGCAGAATTTGTTGAAAAGTTTTTTGAGTGGACTAAAGATTTGAATAAGGAAATTGTTATTTGGAGTTTTCTCTATGACCCAGATACAATAAAACCTTTTGATAGTATGGGTTTGATTAATAGCGACGGAGAGAAGAAGGAAGCTTGGGTGGTTTGGGAGCATGGAGAATGAAAACCCGCTACTACATTTTAATCACAATAATTATTTTAATTCTACTAATTTTAATTTTTTCAAATCCAAAACCAGTTGAGATTCCTGATAGAGAAAGTTTAATTCCTGCCTACGCTGTTAAGATGTCTCCTGAAAATGATAAACTTCCTCCGGTGCTTCTTTCAAATGAATTTGAAAAACCTATTCCTTTGCCTTATCCTGTGAATACTCGTGGTGCAGAAGATTCGGCTTTTATTATGCCGGATGGAAAAACTTTGTATGTTTGGTTTACCCCGAATAACCGAATGGATGTTGGTGAACAAGTTCAAGATAAAGTTACTGGAATTTACAAATTTGAAAAAACTGAAAATGGTTGGAGTGATGCTGAAAGATTATGGTTTGTCAAACCTGGTGAACCCCATTTGGATGGTTGCGGATTTTTTCAAAATAATAAAGTTTGGCTTTGTGTTGCAAGAGAAGGCTACACTGGACTTTATTGGTTTACTTCGGAGTTTGTTAATGGGAAATGGTCTATTGCAGAGCCTGCGGATTTTAATTCTGAATATGAAGTGGGAGAATTATATATTTCAAAAGATGGCACTGAATTGTATTTTCATTCTTCAAGACCTGGCGGAAAAGGGGGCTTGGATATTTGGATGTCAAAGAAAGTAAATGGTGAATGGCAAGAACCTGAAAATTTTGAAAATGTTAATAGTGAATATGATGAAGGATGGCCGGCATTAAATTTTGAGGAAGATGAATTATGGATTTCAAAAAATTATGGGCTTTGGAGAAGTAAAAAAGTTAATGGAGAATGGCAAGTTCCTAAAGAAATTATTTCAACTCTTGCAGGAGAGGCAACTTTAGATTATCAAGGCAATGTTTATTTTACTCATCATTATTACGAGAATGATAATATGATTGAGGCTGATATTTATGTGGCGGGGAGAAAACAATAATTATTTAAACTAAATTCTATTAAGGAAGACATGAAAAAGAGGCTAATTATTGGTTTGACTACTCTAATTATTTTGGTTGTAATTATTGTTGGAATTTATTTTGGTTTAAGGACTAATTCTATTTATGACGGGCCTTCGACTTCTAAATGTGATTCTATGTCTGACGCTTCTATTGAGAAGTGGAGATGCTATAGAGATTTGGCAGTGGATAATAGAGATTATTCTATTTGTTGAACAGATTGATAAAGAATATTCGCTTGGAGGTTCTTATGCGGAGTGTTACGATTGGGTTGCATATTTTACTCGAGATAAATCTGTTTGCGATTTGATGACGGGTGTTAAATTAGATAAAATTGATAATTGTAAAAAATATTTTGATAGTTGGGTTTCTTATAGCATTAGCGATTGTATTGCTTTCTCCAGTTCTTCCCAAAAAATAGCCAATGAATGTGTAATTAGGGTTGCGATTTTGAATGGTAATATTTTAATGTGTGATTCAATTGCTGAGGAGAATCTTAAAAGCTCTTGTGTTTTTCATATAACTGAAAATTTAAAATAATTTCCTATTCACCTTCTTCAACAACTTCCTCTGATTTTCCCAGGTCAATATTCTCTTCGCTGTTTTGAAATCAACCCATTTGTAATTGGAATGTTCTAAATTGTCAATTTTAATTTTTTGCTTTTTAACTTCGACAACAAAAAGTACTTTGTATTTCTGTCCGCAAAAACCCTTTCTGTCTGAATAAAGTTTGTCATAATCATAGCCATCGTTTATTTTGAATTTGTTTTTTATTTTGAATTTTTTAATTCCTGTTTCCTCTTTTAATTCTCTTCGCAGAGTCATTAAATCTGTTTCGTAAAATCTTTTTCCGCCTTTTGGAAATTCCCACCCTTTCCAATGAAGTTTTCTTTTTAGAATAAGATATTGTGGTTTGTTTTTTACAATTGTGTAGACGACGATGAAGATTGCTGGACGGTATTTTTGTTTCATAAACTATCAAAGGAGATTTAGATTATAAAATGCTCGCCGAACCGCCCGAGGTTATGGCTCAAATCCCTCGGACTCGGGATTTTCGTTAAGGGGATTTGTTAAGATGTAAAAGGCTTTCAATATAATTATTCAACCCTTTGCAATGATTGAATTCTGTTGTGGGAGTTTCCTTTTTTGATTAACGGACTTGGGTTCGAGAAATCTATTGCCACATAGATTTTGAGATTATATTATCTACAAATTTATGATGGGTTGATTTTATTCTCTCGGAGCAAGAAGTTTTTGTACAACGAGAATTCCAAGAACGCAAATGAATGTTACAATTAATGCGACGATGAGTGCACTATGGACTGGAGTTATTGAGGTTAATTTATTTACATATTCTGTGATTACGTCTTTCCATGCGAGCGCGAGAATTAAACCAAACGCAGCCATAATTGCCGTCGCTGTTGCTTTTCTGAATTCTTTTTGAAATATTGAGATTTGTTGTTTTACCATTTTACTCTTTTGTTATTTGGGAAGGAATTTAGAGTATAAAAAATGCTCGCTGTCGCTCGGATTGGTGGCTCAGAAATCGCAGGCGGATTTCTTCGCTGGGAGAGTTGTTAATCGGAAGATTTCCACATTAATTCGAAATGTTTTTTGTATGAATTAGCTAATTCTTTGTTTTCAGTTAATATCGCCCGAGGGATTTCTAACCATAAGAAATTAACTACTTTATTTCCATAGACTAATGTTGTTGTAGGTGAAGCAAACTCTTTTGGAAGTTTTTTATTTATGGATAAGGGGCTTTTGAGAACTCCAGAAATCTCTGTAAATAATTGTCTTGCTTTAATGTTTTTTCTTTTTCTTTCATTAAGATATTTTCTAATAAAAAAATCAGGAAGATATTTATTCACTTTGTTTGTTGCACCCCATGTTATGAAATTCTTATTTTCTCTAATTATATCCTTCATTATTGTTTTAAGTCCTTCCTCTCCTTCGTAAACTTCAATTTTAACATCATCTTTCTTGAAGTCCTTTTGCAATTTTTTTATTTCAGGGATTATCTTATTAATTTCCTTTTCTTCATGCTCAATCTTAGATTTTTTTTCATCTAGGTAATCTAATAGTTTGTTTGGATCAACCGACTTGAAAAATTTAATATTATTTTTAATTACACAAGTTACTAGTCCTTTTTCTATTAATTTTTTTATTGTATCATATGTGTGGGTTCGAGAGTCTTTTGTTCTCTTTGAAATTTCTCCGGCAGTAATTTCTCTGTGTTTGATTATTAACAAATAAATTTTAATTTCTTTTTCAGTTAAACCTATATTTTTTAGAGTGGTTATTATCATAACTAAAATTATTTTTTATATTATTTAAATGTTGTCCTTATCTGGGACAGCATAGATTAATATAATAATATTATTGATGAATTTTATGGAAGATGAAATTATTACTTCAAACAAAGCAAAAAAGGAAATAATTGTCCCAAAGATAATGGAAATTATAGAAAATGAGGGTTATTATCCTGCATCTGTATGGAGGAATGAGAGTGGTTTTTTTGGAGAGTATATTTGGGCTCATGGGTCTAACCATGAATATTTTCTTAATCCTCCAAAAGGTTTTTGGGAGAAATTATTTTGGAGCCGTAAAGATCATCTATTTGTGGATCCTCCAAAAAAATTTGAAAGTGATCATATAAGAAAGTATCGCCTCTTAAGAGAAATAGGGGTTATAGATAAAAATATCCTTACGGTGGAGAGAGATGAATATGCTTTTGATTCTTCAAAACATATTGGTGGGACAATAGGAATTTTTGAACCAAACTATTCTGAAAAAACAATTTTGACAAAGGTTTATGGTCAAGATAATTTTTTAAAGATGAAAGGTCTTGGTGAAGAAATATCAAAAAGGACCAATCTTAAACTTTCTATGGTCTTGGATTCTCATAATGCTCTTCCTGCGAGAGTTTTCTATATTCATGGAGGGGGTTGGGGAACTTAATTAAAAAGATATTAAAAGAGAATAATTATTCGCCCCATTTCTCCAAGGCCAATCGCAATTCAGGATGATATTTTGCATATTCTTTTAATGAGACTTTGTTCATTGTTGCATTGACAGCTTGTCGCATTGCTTTTGCTCCTGCGATTGTTCCGTGTGGGTGGCCATGGATTCCTCCACCTGCTTGTATTACAACGTCTTTTCCCATGAAGGACATTATTTTTGGAACTATTCCAGGATAAACTCCACCCGATGCGACAGCAAACACAGGTTTTATGTGGAACCATTTTTGCGAAAGATTTTCTTTTGTTTGTTTTGTTGCAGGTTGTTCTATTTCTTCTTCAATATGTAAGACTTCTTTTTTTCCACCAGACATTTTTCCGTAGGCTGTGCCAATGTGTAATGTGTCAACACCAACCATTCGTGCTAATTGTGCAATGACTTCCATCATCATTCCTTGTTCTTGAGACATGAGTAGCTCCAAAAATTATTTTTT
>CAZRXO010000041.1:0-5426 GCA_964604105.1 Candidatus Woesearchaeota archaeon
TAGAATTGATAGATTTTTCGGTTAAGCCGAAAAATTAAATTGGGGTGCTATATCTTCCATAGATTTCTCAGTCATATTTTTTAAAGTATGATTACTAAAATGTTTTTGCGGTTCAAAAGAAGTCAAAATCTTTACTATCTTTTTAAAATCATTATTAATTGAAACATTTTGGGAAGAATTATTTTTCTTTTTCACAATCTTTTTCTTAGCAGCTTTCTTCTTAACAGGCTTTTTTTTAGCAACTTTCTTTTTCGCTGCTTTTTTCTTCGCTACTTTTTTCTTAACAACTTTCTTTTTTGCAGACTTCTTTCTAACTATTTTTCTCTTTTTCCGAGGAGAACTAAAAATATCATCCCATATACCCCTACTCATATAAGGAATTAGTTTTTGAAGTTTATAAAATCTCCTTAGACTAAAAACTATCAAAACATTAAAGCTGTTTTGGAGTAAAATTAACAAATCAAAGGTCGATAAACAATCTGAGATTCATTAAGCCCAAGCCCCTCACAAAAGGTTTTAATCTTGTTTTTATCTAAAACGGGAAGATTGCAATAATTTATAGGATAATCAACAAAGCTAACAAATGTTTCGATTCTACTTTGGTTAAATGCCTTAACAAAATCCACTACACTCTCAAAAGCCCCAGAGTTCTTCGGATTACAAACAATATTATAATCTTTCTCATTTATTGCATTGAGGGAGATAACAATAGAATCCAAGCCAACCTTTTCAAACATCATACAAGCCTCTTGCGAAGAATATTTTGAATTAATAATTGTAAACTGCCCATTAGTATTTAATCTAACTGGCAAAGGAATTTCTTCTTTGGTCTTGGATATAAATTGAATTAATTTATCAAAGTAAAGTAATGGCTCCCCAATTGTCCCACTGATAAAAATTTCAGAACAATCAGAATTTCTCAAATAAATATTCGAAACTGCATCAACAATTTCCCCAACAGAATACTCTTTATCCAAAAGAATTTCATGACCTGCGATTGATTTTATGGCAGAAATATTTAGAGCACAAAAAAGACATCTATTAGTGCATTCTCCTCTAGGAACAAAGTTAATCCCAATCCTTTTGTTAGGAAAAGCAATTCGATTATCTGGAAAAATAAGATATGCAATTTCATTGCTCATTTTCTCTCTCCCTTAATTCTGGAAACAATCTACAAAGCATTCCTTGCGCAGATCTATAAACCAAAATATCATTCTGAAATGAAGTTACCATTAATGAATTTTGATGATCAGAAAGCTTATCGCTCGATTCAGGAAATCTTCTATCAGAAACAAATAAAGGCTTTTCACAAAATCCTTGAATAAGATCTGAACATTCCCCTATTCTTTCTTCCAAAAAAGAATCATACTTTCTTAATCTTTCTAACATCTCATCTTCACTCATTTCCTCTCTCCACGATAAATTTTAATTCTCTCAATCGTCGGCTCAATTCCATCTTTCATTTCAGGATGCCACAGCTGAGTTTCAGAATGAACTTGCAACAAAGCATTTATTTGAGAATAATCTAAATCTCGAGGAATGTTTTGTGTAAGCTTATTTATTTTTGATCTTCTATTCTTACCTAAGTCTAAAGGAATATTCTGAGAAGTACTAATTAGATTAGATTTTTTATGTCTTCGAATATCATTAATATTAAAATAAATTAAATCAGAATAGATCCTATGTAAGGCTCGCAAGCTTTCTCCAGCAAGATAATTTTTTCCCCCCGTCTGTTTTAACATTTCATCGTAAAAAGGTTTTATAGAATCAACATCTTGAACTCTCTGTAAATTATTAACAACCATACAAAATCTTTCCAATCCAACACCAAGAATTGATGCCCCAGAATTAATTCTCCCCAAATTTTGAATTTCCTCTCCAGCCCAAATAGGATTCCACTCAAATCTCTCTAATGTAGCCACATCTAATAACTTTCCATCTTGCATTTTAATATTAATTTCATTCCTATACCCCCAAGGACTATAAGATAAAATTGTTTTCCCTAAATTTCCTTCCTGTTTCAAGTTTAAAGATAACAAAGTATCTCTACTTCTATCCTTAATTAAATTAGTTTCAGGAATTCCAGCCTCAAGAAAACTTTCTTTAGAAACACTATCTTCAGGTATTTGAAAATCAAAATTATATTTTCCCCTAGTTAATTCCTTAACACTTCCTCCAGCACAATAACTAGGATAAACTCTCTCTCGAGAAATTCCATGATTTTCCAAAAAATTAACAAAATCAAAAACTTGTTTTTTATACACTTCCTCATAATTTGGTTTATCTTTCAAAGCAATCGCTCCATTCAAATCAGCCATTTCAAAAACTCCAAGATATTTCCAAGAATCTTCAGTCCCTGTAGAAGGAATATCCTGGGGGCGAATACAACTTTGAACAGTAGAAAATACATAGTCTCTATCAAAATCAATGTATCTTCCAAATTTCTGCAACCAAGGATATTCTGTAAAACTCAAATTAAAATTTCCAGGAAAACCTGCATGAATCAAAGGAGATCTATCTATCTTAACACATCCGTCGTATTTTGGATGATTCTGTATTTCATTTCGTAACTCTTCATATTTCATTTTAATTTTCTCAGAATTAGGCTTCAGAGGTACCACACCTCTAAAATTCACTACTCAAAATTGATTATAAAATTATGGTGTAAAAAATATTACTACAATACACAAATCTTAAAAACTCTTCAATCTTCTCTCAAGCATGGAACAAGCACTTCAAAGAATTGGATTAACAAAGCAAGAAGCAAAAGTATATCTTAATACATTAAAACTAGGTGTAGCCAAAGCAAGCAACATCGCGCAAAAATCCCAAGTCAAAAGAGAAGCCTCTTATTACATTCTAAAATCTCTCCAAGAAAAAGGATTCATCAGCGAAGTAATTAAATCAGGAGTAAAATATTATTCAGCAATTCCCCCAAAAAGAATCCTCGGAATAATCGAAGAAGAAAAACAAAAAAAGAAAGAATCAATTAAAGACTTAATCCCCCAATTAGAAGCTCTCCAAAAAATAGCAATCACTCAACCAAAAATAGAAGTCTACGAGGGAGAACAAGGATTCAAAACCGCAATATCAAAAGTAACAGAAAAACCAAACCAATTAATCTATGCATATGTTCCAAAAAAACTCCTAGATGTCCTCCCTTACTTTAATGTTCAATTTAGACTCAAAAGAAAAGAAAAGAATATCCTGCTTCATGTAATAAGTGAAAACAAAAAAGAAATTCAAGAATTAAAAAAGAACGACAAAGCAGAACTAAGAATAATGAGATTCAATGATACAATAATGAAAGATCGAGAAAGCGCGATGTACATCCTCCCAGATGCCCTCTTAATCATGAAAGGAAATGCAAAAGAACAAATCGGAATTTACATCAAAGAACCTGAAACAGCAAAAATTCAAAAAAGTATCTTTGAAGAAATTTGGAAACTCAGCAAATCTTAAACAAAACATTTATATAATCTCTTATACATTGTTTATACATGAAAAGTTCAACAATATTATTAGATAAAAAGGTAATAGAAATGTTAAAAGAAGTCAAAGACCATGAAAGACAAACCTATAATGAAGTAATCTATAATATGGCTTGCATTTTAAAAAAACTAAAAGAAAGAAACCAATACGATGAATTTCTTCATAAAATTCAAATGCCAAAGATGAAAGAAATTTGGGGAAATAAAGAGGACGATATTTGGGATGAAATTTAATTTCGGAGACATAATTCTTGCAGAAGTTCAATTCACAGACACTTTTGAAATTAAAACTCGCCCAGCATTAGTTTTATTTGAAGAACAAGGAAATATTATCGTTGCAGGAATAACAAGTAATCTCAAAATGAAAGGAATACCATTAACCAAAAAAGAAGGTCCTCCAAAAGAAAGCATAATTAAACTAAATTACATTTTTACTATATCAGAAAATCTAATTAAAAGATTTTTATTTAGGTTATCTAAGGAAAAAAAAGACATTATTAAAAAAGAATTAATTAAAAGAATTAAATAAGGAGGAAAAATAAAATGACAGAAAACGAAAATTGCATATTTCCAAAATGTCCAGAATGTAAAGAAGGCTATCTTCTACCATTCTCATACAAGGAAGATGTTTTTGAAAAATGGAAATGCTCAAAGTGCGGACACACAATTATGAAAAGAGAATAAAATATTATTTCAAAATCGCACAAGTGCAGATTTCTCCATGAAAGAAATAAGTTAATTCGAAAGTAAATCTCACACAAGGGGTTAACTAATCTCAATGTTGTGAAACTTTTTCTAGATTAATAGTATTCTCCTCGCAACAGCGAGCAATATAAATTTTTATAAACTCCTCTTACCTTAATAAAACATGGTAGCAGAAACATTAGGAATCGCAGGATTAATTTTAGTAATTTTAGCATTTATATTAATACCAATATTAGTAATTGCTGCGATGGTTTTTTGGATACTCATGCTTATAGACACAATTCAAAGAAAATTCAAAAACGACAACGACAAAGTAATGTGGGTTGTAATCATAATTTTCGCAGGAATAGTAGGTGCATTCATCTATTACTTTATGGTAAAAAAGAAAGGTAAAAAATAATCACAACTTTTTCCAGAGAACATCAAAGTCTTTGGAATAACCTTCAAAAATTTCTTTATTTTCGATTTTTATTAAAAAAGGCTTATCTTTGAGTATTTGAATAATAACTTTATTATTAAATATAAATGTCGTTGCAATATTTTCTGCATTAGCAGGAAGATATTTGAATTTAATTTTTTTAAATTCTGCAAGTCGTGTTTTTTTCATAGAGTCTACCCCTATAACATGAACATCGTTTTTGAAAGCAATCTCTTTAACAATATGTTCAGAACTATAAATCAAATGTTCAAAAATTTTTCCAGTAGCATTAAGAACTTTCAAATTTCTAGCTTTTCGTATTTCTTCAAAAAGCCCCCGCATTGACTCAATACCTTCGTGAACTTCAACATTTTTATCTGATTGAATTTCTCTCTTGATTTTTCCAATATCTTTAACAATTTCATTCGCTAAAATTTCTTTTTCTCTTATAGAAGCAGATAAAGATTTTGGATCTGAAATCTTATATAGCCTCACATTTCCTTTCTTAACATAATTCACAAAACCTTTTGTTAATAATTGCTGAAGAACATTATATGCAACAGTTCTCTGAGACGAAGTTTGTTTTGCTAACTCATTTGCAGTCGCCTCACCTTTTTTAACAAGAGCCAAATAAATCTGCGCTTCCTTATTTGACAATCCAATCTTCTGAAGTTTCTCAATCATAAACAAAAAAGAAACTTATCTTATATAAATGTTGTCATATTATATTACAACTTAGTTTTATAAGAAAATAACAAACTATAGCACCCCTCAAAAGTTTTTAGGTTTTTTTAATAAATAATCATAACAGC
>CAZRXO010000042.1:0-5205 GCA_964604105.1 Candidatus Woesearchaeota archaeon
TAGAATTGATAGATTTTTCGGTTAAGCCGAAAAATTAAATTGGGGTGCTATAATTGATGCAATAAGTTCATATTCTTGTTTCTTCGTAAGCATATACTCTAATAAAGTGTAATATTTAATAAATGTTTGTTTCTTAATTTTTTCAAAAGGTTTTCATTCATACCTCTAGCCTAAATTTATTTGGGGTGTCGTTACGAAGTTCATTCGTAACGTAAAGCATCAACAGGATTAATCTTCGAAGCCTTATATGCAGGAATTGCACCAGAGATTGCACCCGTTATTGTTGCAAATAAAATACATCCAACAAATAAACTAATTGAATAATGCGGGCTCAAAAATCCCCAGCCTAAATTAGATAATAATTCTCCAGCAAAATAACTAAGCACCCAACCAATCAAAACACCGACCACACCAGCAACAAATCCCAAAACCCCTGACTCAAATAAAAATATATTAAACACTTCAGAATTTTTAGCACCAATAGATTTGATAATTCCAATTTCTTTAATTCTTTCAATAACCGACGTAATCATAGTGTTCGCAGTATTTATCGCAGAAACAAGAACAGAAATTAACGCAATCAAAATAATAAAACCAATAATGCCATTCAGCACATTAGAATATGTTGCCATCATGTCTTGGAAAGATTGCACAAAAAAGTCTTCTTTCCCTTTTTCAAGACCCCGAGACTTTCTTAAATTCTTTTCAATATTTTCAACCACAGTATCAATTTTATTTACCTCAACTCTCGCAATTATCCAACCATAAGAAAATGTGTCATTCGAATATAACTCTTCCAAAAAATCATTTGTAACATAGAGTTGTGCATCATCTGGCGGGCTCCCCACAGATTCAAAGAATCCAACAATTTTTATTTTATCTCCCTGAACCTCTAAATTATCATTTAAATCATATGCTTTTGAAAATATTTTATTCGGAATTTGATAATTATATCCTGCAATTACTTTATTTTTCTCCTCAGAGTTTAGCCATCTTCCCTTGTCTATATCAATATTATAAAATTCCATAATTAATGGTTTTTTTGGATCATAACCAATTAAAAAAGTATATTTTTTTTCACTACCTTTAGTTACTTCAGCAACTTTAAATGCCACACCACTTGCTTCATAAACTCCTGAGGTCTTTTCCACTACCCTCAAATCTTCATCAGTCAAGGCAAATGTATCGTCGAGTCCAGGCATTCCAATACCCTTTGCCTGAATAATTACCTTATCTGCAGACGAAGCAGTAGTAAATTCATTTACATAATCATAAAGTCCCCAGCCAAAACTGATAAAGATAAAAATTGTTGTTATCCCCACAAAGATGGAAATAATAGTAAGTAAACTTCTTGACTTTTTTTGATACAAATTCTTTAAAGAATATTTTGCTGTTTCTTTTGATATCATTTTATTTTCTTCTCTAATTCTTTCAAATGTTTATTTAATTTAATTAGAAATTCTTTCTCTTCTTTTTTATTAGATTTTTTCTTCCGGAATTTAATAGCATTATAGAAGATATGGTCTTTATCTTGGACAGAATTCTCTATTTTTTTCCAATTACATTCTGGATTTTTTTGGCAAACTCGTAGTTCATCATAGACAAGCCATAAAACCTGCTTAATTAAGAAATCAAAATTAATTTCTTTTTTATAGTAAGCGGGGAGTAAAAATTCCTTAAAGCTCCAGAACATTCCCCCTAAATCTTTCTCAGGAGTTCTCCTTTTTAATGTCTTTTCATTTATTGGCATTCCATAAATCAATTTATGTTCTGTTAAAAGAGCAAAAAGTTTTATTGGAAGTGGACGATGAAGTCCTTTTGTTTTAATCTTAGAGAGTTCTCCTGTTTCTAATTCTTTTATGGAATAACCAGAAATTTGTAAAGGCACATCAAATTTATTTGAAAATCTTGTATTTAGTTTATCAACTTCTTTCATCTCTTTATCTTCTTTTATTACAATCATAATATCAATATCACTTTTTGAATTCATTTCTCTTCGAACAAAACTTCCTTTAATATAGATACTTTCAATTTTATCTTTAGGAATATTTTTCAAGATTAATTTTCTAGCTTCTAAAATTATTGGAATTGCCTTCTTTTCTAATTCGCTTTTCCTTTTCCAATTTTCCCAAAAATATTTTTCCATTTTACCCTCTAAGCGCCTCCACTGGATTTTGTTTAGCAGCTTGCATCGCTGGAGTAATTCCTGCAACACATCCGATTAAAAAACTTCCAATTAAAACAAGAACAATCAAGACTATATCAATTTCTGGTTTAACAGAAGAGCCAATAAAATTATTTATTCCAACAGTTCCAAAATATCCAATTAACAAACCAAAGATAACTCCCAAGATTCCTCCAATCAAACCAAGCAAACCGGCCTCGATAAAAAAATGATAGAAAATATCTTTGTTCTTCGCGCCAATAGCTTTCATAGTTCCTATCTGACTTTTTCTTTCTAAAACAGAAGTTGTCATTGTGTTAACAATTCCAATAGCACCCACAAAAATAGACATACTTGCTATAATTATAATAAATGCCTGCACCCCTCCAAGAATACTATTAACTGTTGAAAGTGCAGCATCAGGAGTAGAAACTTCAAAATCTTCCTCACCCTTTTTTACACCTCGCTCTTTTCTCAAAAGTTTCTCAATGTCTTCTTTTGCTCGCTCCATTAAATCTTTGTCTTTAACTTGCACAACAATCATATAAACTTCCTCAGAAATATTCATCAAATCTTTTAGTGGCGCTTCATTAACATAAACAACACCATCTAAAATAAAACTTCCTTTTTTCTTTGTAATTCCAACAACCTGAAATTTTTTATCTTGCAAAATAATTGTGTTCCCAGGTTTTATTGCTTTATCATAGCCCGCAGCATTCGCATAAAAATTATAACCCAAAACAACTTTATTTGTGTCGCCATCTTTTAACAGCCTCCCTGTTTCTGCTTCAACATCAAGCTGTTCATAAACAAACTTCCTATCTTCACCATCGGGAACAGACATTGCAAATCCAAAATTAACTTTATCATTAAATTCTAATTTCCCAGAAGGAGTATATCGTGCAATAGCATTTTCAACAGAGCTCAATTTTTCAATTTGTTCAACATTAGATTCTTTCAACGGATTAACTGCACCACTTCCTGGTGGCCCATAAGAATTAAGTCCTCCTGCTTGAACAGTTATAACTTCTGTAGAGCCAACTCCAAATTGAGACATAACCCCTAACTTTAAACCATTTCCTAAACTAATTAATGAAACAACTGCAAGAATTCCAATAAAAATTCCAAGAAGCGTTAACCAAGATCTTATCCCTCGGTGTTTCAGGTTTTTAAATGAAAGAGAAAAATAATCAGAGAACATCTTAGTCTCCTTTTTTCTTTATTTTCTTTTTAGATTTTTTAACTACTCTTTTATTGTCCTTATCAAATAATTGCTTCTCTTCTTTTTCAACAGAAAAATGTCCATTTTTATGAGTTACTTTTTCTACCTTCCCATCTTTCAACCAATAAACTTTTTCAGCATAAGCCTCTGCTAATTCTGGTTCATGAGTAACCATAATAATGGTTTTCCCCTCTTTGTTTAATTGTCTTAAAAAATCCATAACTTTTTCTCCTGTTTTTGTGTCCAGATTTCCTGTTGGTTCGTCAGCCAAAATAACTTCTGGGTTATTTGCCAAAGCTCGCGCAATTGCAACTCTTTGCATTTGTCCTCCTGAAATCTGATTTGGATAATGGTTTCCACGATCAGCCAATTCAACTTTTTTTAACAAATCTTCTGCAATAACTTCGCGATCTTCTCTTTCAATTCCCTGAAACATCATCGGCAACATAATATTTTCTTTTACAGTCAAGTTTGGAATTAAATTAAATGACTGAAAAATAAATCCAATTTTCTTCCCACGAATTTGTGCAAGTTCTGATTCTTCTAATTGAGAAATATCCTCACCATCTAAATAAATCTTCCCTTTAGTTGGAACATCCAAGCTCCCGACGAGATTCATACTTGTGGATTTCCCAGAACCAGACGGCCCCATGATTGCAACAAATTCTCCTTCATGAATCGAAATATTAATTCCATCAACAGCCTTAACAACAATATCCCCCATATAATAATGTTTGAAAACATTCTCCAATTTTATCAGACTCTTTCTCATATAACTTTTTCGAGAAACATTTATTTAAAGATATCTATATGGATTTTTATTGCCAGGGTATATTTTTATTTTGGGTTGGTTTTTATCCAATTTTTATTCTTTTTCTTTCATATTTAACTTCAAAAGGTTTCTTAGTATCCTCAATATTTATTCTAGGAAAATCAGTGTAAATTAAAAAAGGACTATTTGTGACAATTAATGCTGTATCCTTTTCGTTTGAGAAATACTTAGAAATTGTGTTTTTTAATTTTTTTTGCCCAGCACAATCTAATCCATTTTCAGGTTCATCTAATAAAAATAAAATTGGTCGATCTTTCCAAGATTTTCTAATCTCTTTTAAAAACAATTTAAATGATTTGTCGCACCATTGTCGATGACTAAATGGGGGGTAGAGACTTGCCATAATTTATCCCCCAAAGACTTTCTATGTAAATTTGTTTCAACTATGCTTGAACTTCCAAATAAATTAGCATCAAAATAAAAAGGAAGATATGTTGCATCACTTTTTATTTTAAAAATATCTGTAACTAAATCTGAATTTCTAACTCCGTCCAATCCAGAATAGTTTCCAGAGGCACGAATTAATCTGCTTTCTAGAACATTATAACATCCCAATCCATTAAGAATATTTAGACCGACTACAGAATTTTTACGAGTTAATTCTTTTGCGATTATTAGTTTTTCCTGACCTCGTTCGTTTACATTCCAACACGGAGAACCAAACTTTTGAATTAGACTTAAATAAATTTGTTGTAGCAAGGTACTTTTTCCACAACCATTTGGACCAACAATTAGCAAAGGAAGATTATCTTTCAATTTTAATTTTATTCCTTTTTCAAAGACATGGACTCTCTCCTGCAATCTCCGATTGCTCTCAAGATTATTTTCTTTGTATGCTCCTTGATCAAATTGAGGATTTAAACTAATTTGTATCATCTTAAATTTTCTCAGAAATATCTGCTGAGGTCAGAATCACCCAGAATTTTCAATATCGGCTTTGTCCGGAATAGATTTTTAAAAACCGAAAATTAGTTATTCTCGAGGCAA
>CAZRXO010000043.1:0-4411 GCA_964604105.1 Candidatus Woesearchaeota archaeon
TGCTGTTATGATTATTTATTAAAAAAACCTAAAAACTTTTGAGGGGTGCTATAAACTTTATACTGGGCTTTCTTTTCTAATGGCTCAAAATAAATTAAAAACTCAAGTAAAAAAAGGACAGGGGATCGTGGATATGGCTTATAAGAAAGTGGGCATAGAATTAAAGCTAAATAAAAGGGGAGTAAAAAATATTTTACCGAGATTAACACGGCAAGCTAAAAATTATCATAAAAAATATAAAAAATTATTAATCTATGTGGTTAATTATCAAAAAATGAGTGGGGAGACTAATGTTTATGTAAAGAATCAAATAATGAAAGATTTTGATGATACTAAATCTATTAGAAACAGAGATATTAAAATAATAGTTAAAAAAGTTTAAACGAATTTATTCCAAAACAGCCTTTATTCTTCTAACTCCCGACGACGATGATTCTTCTTTTTTAATTTTGAATTTTCCTAGTTCGCAAGTATTTTTTACATGAGGGCCTGTGCAGATTTCTTTTGAGAATCCGTGAATTGTGTAAACTGAAACACACTCGCCGTATTTGTGTGAGAATGCTCCGAGGGCTCCTTGCTTTAGTGCTTCTTTTGGAGACATTTCTTCTCGTACGACCTCGCATGATTTCTGAATTTCTGCATTTACTAAATCTTCGATTTCTTGCAATTCGTGTTTTTCTAATTTCCTTGGAAAATTAAAATCTAATCTTAATCTTTCTGGGGTGATGTTTGAGCCTTTTTGGGTTATTCTGGTGTCCTTGAGAACAAATCTAATTGCTGCTAAAAGTAAGTGGGCTGCTGTGTGGAGTTTTGTTGTAGCCTCGCTGTTGTCTGCTAATCCTGATTTGAATTTTCCTTTTGATGCTGTTCGAGAAAGTTCTTGATGGCATTTGCATTCTTCATAGAACCCTTTTTCATCAATTTTTATATTCTGTTCTTTTGCCATTT
This sequence comes from Candidatus Woesearchaeota archaeon, assembly GCA_964604105.1. Classification (GTDB taxonomy): domain Archaea; phylum Nanobdellota; class Nanobdellia; order Pacearchaeales; family GW2011-AR1; genus CAYZVU01. The sequence goes on from CAZRXO010000043.1 coordinate 949, forward strand.
CTTTTATTAATTCTATTGGAAATCCAAATGATTGGTATAGTAAAAAGGCATCTTCCTTTGAGATCCAGATTCCCCTTTTTTTTATTAATCCTTTTGAGAAAGCTTCTTTTATTTCCTTGTCTTTTCTTTGACTTATTTCTTTATGGGTTTTTCCTTCTTTTATTTCATCCATCCATTTTTCTTGTTCTTCGGCGGTGCCATATCCTTTTGTTAAACTTAAAAACTTTTTCATTCCTTTTTCTAAAGTTGTTAGGAATTTTGTTTCTTCTTTTTCTAGTTCATTTAGAATTTGTTTTTTGTTTTTTTGTAAATGTTCGTAATCATCGTAGGTTTTGAAAACTGGCTCTGCAACTTGTTTTACAAAGTTTTTTATTCCAATAGAATTTCCGTATCGCACTGCTCGTCGAATTAATCTTCGAACAATATATCCTTGTTCTGATGGTCCTGGATTTATTGAGTCGGCAATTATGAATGTTGCAGCTTTGATGTGGTCTGCGATTATTCTCATAGCACGAGTTGTTTCGTGTCTGCTTATTTCCCGCCCACCCAACCCGATTGGGCTCGCTTCGCTCGCAGATTTGTTATTCGCAGACACTTTTTCAGATGGGGATTTGTAAGATTTTTTAGAAAGTCTTTCTATAATTTTAATTATTGGTTGCCAGCAATCTGTTAAGTAATTGTCGTCAAGGCCATTTAGTAAAGCAAGGGTTCTTTCCATTCCGCCTCCAAAGTCGATGTTTTTTTGTTTTGATAAATTATATTTTCCTTTGTTGTTTTTTACATAATTCATAAGAACATTGTTTCCAATTTCAACCCATTCTAGATTATTTGGGTCAAACTTTTTTGGGGCAGGAGTATTATTTGGTTTCCAATAAAACATCTCTGTGCTTGGCCCGCACGGGCCTGTGTTTCCTGGGGGCCCCCACCAATTATCTTTTTGTTTCAAAATTCCATTTGGCATATAAGCTATTCTTTCTTTTGGAATTCCTAATGAGAGCCAAATTTTTACAGATTCGTCGTCTTTTGGAATTTGAGGGAATCTTTTGTCTCCACCAAAAATAGTTACAGCATATTTTTCTAAAGGGATTTTTAATATTTTATTGTGAAATTCAAAAGTCATTTTAATTGCTTCTTCTTTAAAATAATCTCCAATAGACCAATTTCCTAACATTTCAAAAAAAGTGTGGTGGTATGCATCCCCCACCTCTTCGATATCAATGGTTCGAATGCATCGTTGAACATTAACTAATCGTTTTCCAAGAGGATGTTTTTGTCCTGTTAAAAATGGAACTATCGGGACCATGCCGGCATTAATGAATAATAGCGTAGGATCATTTTCTGGAATTAAACTTGCATTTGGAATTTCTTTATGATTTTTTGATTTGAAAAATTCAATGTATTTTTTTATTAGTTGTTTACGATTCATGTTAAGGGGAAAGAGAAAGGATATATAAAATTTTGCTCACGACTTCGTCGTTCGGATTGATGGCTTCGAAATCGACTTTGTCAGATTTCTTCGCTAGGAAGATTTGTTAAGAAGAAATTAATCACAATAAAATTTAAAAATGAAGATTATGTGGGGGTTTTATGGTAATAATAAATCCTGGGAGTCCAATAATCATCGGAATAAGCAAAGAGAAACTTAAAGCATTAGACGATTTAGGTATTTTGTATAATCTTAATCCTCTTCTACTAAGAACTTTTGAAGGAAATTTTCGATTGCAATTAAGACATTTGAATAATTATAGGGTATCTGTTTCAGACCAAAGAGTTTATGATAGATTGATGCAAGTTTATGAATGTGGTGGGTTAGAATGGCATAGTGGTAAATCTCCAACAGATGTTCCTTTTATTGTTGGTCATGGAAGTTTATATATTTCGTGTGAACAAAATTTTTCTTTTTTATCTGATTGTTGCTCGCTCGCAAAATTTAAGAAGATTGTTCCTTCAGAGTTTTATCATCTCCAAAACATTACCCCAGAAATGAATGAAGAGATAAACCAATGGTTTGAAAAATACAAACCTGATAGAGCGAGTAAAGGAAAAGAAAATAATTCACCTCGATAATTCCCGCAATTTTCTCTGAATTTCCTCGAGTTCTCTGTCAATTGAATTATTTGTTTGTTTTGATTTGAGTTGGGTTCTAAGTTTTGTTGAATTTGGAAGTTCTGTATATTCTTCGTAATGGGGGAGTTCATTTATTTTAATTTTTGGTAAAGTTATTTTTAATCTTTGCATTTTGTTTTTTAGTGTTTTAATCTTTGTGTAAAGTTTTGCCTTGAGTTTTAATTCTTCTGCCCGAAGAGAATTGTAGTTTTGAATTATTTGCATTAATTCTAAGATATCTGCTTTTGCTGTGAGAATGTCTTTTTTACCTTCTAATGCTTCTTCAGGTTCTAACATTACATGAATTATACTCTCTGTTTGTGTTGTCATTTTATTAAATTGCTCATGACTTTCGTCATTCGGATTGGTGTCTCGAATCCCTCGGTCTCGGGATTTTCGCTAAGGTAATTTTATTAAGAGGAAATTAATTTTAGGTTTGAGATTTCCAGTTTATTATTTTATCCTCTTTTACTTTAATTATATCTTCGAAAAAATTTCTTTATCTATTTTATTAATTTCTTGTTTAATTTTTTGCATTGTTGATTCCCAATATTGTAATTCTCTTTCTTCTTCCTCTTTGATTTTTCTTGTGTCTTTGAGCATTTCTTCAATATCCGTGAGTTCTTTTTTTGCTTTTTCAATTATTGTAACACTTTCTTCGAATTTGTCCAATCTTACAAACATTGGTTCTGCTTTTGCAGTTCTTGATATTGGTCTCATCTCTGATTCAGAAATTTCCCTTGTGAGTTTCTTTTTTGGAAGTTGAGGAATCATTGGGGTTTCCTCCTCCTCGTCTTCGTCACCTCTTTGAATATAATCTAAACTCGGTAAACTTGTTACTGCATCTTTAATTGCACTTTGTGAAAATCTATCTCCTGTAGAAGTGGAAGGAAGTGTTGGTAATTGTGTAGGGGATTCTTGAGAATAAGGTGGTGGGGGTAATCTTGGCGGAGTCAGCGGATTTATACTTGTTTGAAATGCTGGAAATCTCGGCAATTTTGGAAGTTCTGCATTAGAATCCCCTTTCGCTTCTTTTTTGTCAAACCACCCCATTTTATATTTTGTGATATATATTTTACTATATCTATTATGTAAAATAACTTTAAAAACTTTTATTTTTGAAAGGCTCTGTAGAAAGTTTTGGCTTTTCAAATTTTTTAGGAATAAGAATTCCCTCTAAAATTCAAGTTTCACTTTGTTCAACTTGAAAATCCACCCTTATTTTTAGCATAGAATTTCCAAGAGATAGTTATTCCTAAAAAATTTATTTGCTTTCTATAGAGTCTTTTTGAAAAGGCAAACGGCTTTGTCCGGAATAGATTTTTCAAAACCGAAAATTAGTTATTCTCGAGGCAAT
>CAZRXO010000044.1:0-4240 GCA_964604105.1 Candidatus Woesearchaeota archaeon
TGGACAATGAATATATGACTACAAAATTAAGAGAAAAAGTTATTGGAAGAATTGACCAAGGAGATACTTCTGAATCTGGATTAAAAGAACTTGTTCAAAAATCTCAAGACCTTTTAGCAAAGCAAGAAATTATTTATGAAAAAAAATTATTGGAAAAGTTTTTTGAGACACTTGGAGAAAAACCAGATATGGTTGCTTATATTTTGGAGGATGTTAAGATTGCATTGGGTTACGGCGCTGTTGATATTCTTTTAATTACTAAAGGCTATGACAAGAAAATTATGAAAGAATTGAAAAAAGTTGCTGTGCAAATGGGGACAACTATTGAAATGGTTTCAACAGAAACTACCGAAGGTGATCAGTTTCAAAAGTTGAGTGGGGTTGGTGCGTTGTTGAGGTATAAGTTGAAATAAATCAATAAATTTAAAACCAGCACCCTCTTTTTCTATTTATGGTAACATCCAAGACACAAGATGAAATTGATAATGAAAAAGAGCGTGAAGATTTGAAAACTCTCGAGGCTGTATTTTTTGTTTCTGGCCGTTTCTTAAATATGCCAGATTTGATTTCGCTTTCGGATATTAATCCTATTATGATTAAGGAGCTTATTGGAAAATTGCGAGAGAAATATGACAAAGATAATTCTGCTCTTGAGATTATAGAAAAGGCGGGGAGGTGGAAGATGGATGTGAAACCAGAGTATACACATATTATTAACAAACTTGCAACAGGTTCTGCAGAGTTTTCAAAAGCAGAGCAAGAGACTTTAGCGATTATTGCATTTAAACAACCGATTAAGCAATCTGTAATAATTAAAATTCGGGGGAATAAAGCTTATGACCATGTTAAGAAATTTTTTGATTTGAACTTGATTAAGAAAAAGAAAGAAGGGCACACAAATATTCTTTCACTCAGCGACGAGTTTTATGATTATTTTAATGTTCAGGAAGGGAATAATGTTTTGCGGGTAAAAGAAAAAAAGAGCGTGGGAGATAATGCCTGAACTTATACAAATTATAATTTATGCTTCGATTTATATTGGGTTAGTCGCTACTATGTTTTATGTTTTGAGTTATCTTTCTGACACAAAGAAAAAAAGAGAATTTTTTACTGATGATGAACTTCCGTTTGTAACTGTTATTATTCCTGCTTATAATGAAGAAAAGTCAATTGCAAGAACAATTGAATCAATTATAAAATCAGATTATCCCGAAGATAAATATGAAGTTCTGGTTGTTGATGATGGGTCTAAGGATAATACCTTGAAGATTGCTAAGAAGTATGCGAGTAAACTTGTGAAGATTTTTCATAAGGAAAATGGGGGGAAAGCCTCTGCCTTAAATTATGGGATTAATAAATGCAAAGGAGAATTTGTTTTTAGTATGGATGCTGACACTTTTGTTAATCCGCAGAGTATGAAAAGCATGATTCGATATTTTAAAAATCCAGAAGTGATGTCTGTAACTCCAGCGATGTTGATTCACAAACCAAAATCAATTTTGCAAAGAATTCAGCATGTGGAATATTTACTTGGTTTATTTTTGAGGAAAACCTTCGCGGCATTAAATGCAGTTTATATTACCCCGGGGGCTTTTTCTGCTTATCGAAAAACATTCTTTGATAAATACGGAGGATATGATGTTGGAAATATAACAGAAGATTTAGAGATGTCTATTCGAATCCAATATCGGGGGTATAAAATTGAAAATTGTCCTGAGGCGGCAGTTTATACTCTTGCTCCTTCAAAGTTTAAGACTTTGCTAATTCAGAGACGGAGATGGTATTATGGATTAATTAAAAATCTTGCAAGATATAGAGGATTGTTAAGTAAGAAATATGGGGACTTGGGATTATTTGTAATCCCAATTTCTTTGATTAGTATTTTCTTCGCGGTATTTATTACAGTTTACTTATTTTTCAAAACACTCATAAGTGTGCAAAAAGATTTTTTGTTTTATTCTTCAATTAATTATGATTTCTCTGGTTTATTAAATATTAATTTTCATGTCATAGAACGAACCTTGTTTTTGTTTTTTTCGAATCCAACGGTTTTATTTATTGGATTTTTTGTGTTGATGCTTGGATTTTATATTTGGTATGCTACAAAGAAAGTTGGAAAATTTTCTGGATTAATTTTTAACCTCCCTCTGTTCTTTTTGTTTTTTGCAATTCTCTTTGGGTTTTGGTGGGTTATCTCGCTGTTTTATTTAATATTCGCAGAGAAAATAAAATGGAGGTAGATTTTTATAATCGAATTTGTTAAATTTAAAATGAAAGACCGAGGAGTTCAAAGTCGAAAAAGATATTTAGCGGCTTTTTTAATTGGAACTGGAATTTTCTTGTTGATATTTTTGTTGAGTTATTCATTATCTTATTTAGAGTTTCAGAGAATTACAAATTTGCAAGGAGACATTGCCTATGGAATTTTCGAGGACAAATTAGATTACTCGCTTTTTTCTCAGACAAATTGTTCAGAGGAAGTTTATAGACAAGTTTCAGAAGATTTGGGATTTCAGGGAAGAATTATAGATGACTTAGAGAATAAATTAGGTAAGGATAATCAAGAAGTTAATTTTAGGAAAAGGTTTTATTCTCTAATTGAATTAGAACACTTTGAATTTGTTAAGACCTTGAATACAAAATGTAATTCAAATATTACCACAATATTTTTCTTTTATTCTAATCAGCCAGAGTTTGTTGAGGGGGGGGAAACTGTTGGAAGACTCTTAGAGATTATCTCAAAAAGACACCCTGAAGATTTGGTTATTTATTCATTTGATGTTGACCTTGAAAGTGAATTGATTGAAAAACTCAAATATAGGTATAATGTTGGGGGGGCACACACACTTATAATTAATGAAAGAGATAAATTAATCAATCCCCAAGGGTTTTTGGAAATCGAAAGATACCTTTAGATTAATATCTTCATAGAATATAAATCTTAAAAAAGACTAACATACCTATTTCTTTATGGCTGACCAATGTTTTAAATGTGGGATTGATGAAAATCATGCGCTGCTTTTTGATACTATTACTTTACAGGGGGTAGAGAAGGTTTGCAGAAAATGTAGTTTTGAAATTGATACTCCAATTATCAGGAAGGTGCATCAAGATAAATTAAGAGAATCACAGATGAAAAAATCTGTTTATGAAAGACTTTCTGATAGGGCTGGTTTGAATGCTGTTGAACATCATAGGAAGATTCACGAAGCTAAACAAATAAATGAAGAATTAGCAAATCAGGATTCTAGTTTGCGGGAAGTTGTTGAGAGAAATATTATTGAACTATCTCCAGATAAAGGTGATGAAAGGCTCATTGATAATTTTCATTGGATTATTATGAGAAAGAGGAGGTCGATGAAACTTACTCAGGCGAGTCTTGCTAAAAAAATTGGTGAGCCTGAATTAAGTGTTAAATCTTTGGAGAGGGGGATTTTGCCGAGGGGTTATGAGATTATTATTAAAAAGTTGGAGACTTATTTGAGTATTCGAGTTTTCAGGGAAGCCCAAGAACCGCTTCGAGAATCTGTAATTGACATTGATAAAATGAGGCAGGAATTTGAAAGAAAAATTGAGGAACAACCCAAGGCTGTTTTTGATAGGAAAAATCCTGAGCAATTTACAATTGGGGAAATGAAAGAAATGAAAGAAAGTTTTAAGTTAAATCCAAAAATTTTTGAGAAACCACAAGAGAGAAATTTAATGATTAAAGGAGATAAATATGGTTTGGGTAAAGAGAAAATTAATATCGAAGATGAACCAGAATTTATTATGGAATCTGAAGAGGAGAATAAACTTAGAGAAGAAGTTGGAGAAATTTTGGATGGTGGGGGAATTGGAAAACCTCCTGTAGAGGCACCCAGGGGTGTATACCCAAAGGGCACGAGTAGCTCTTCGAGCCCCCGAGACATTTCTGAGGAAATGTCTACTAGGGGCAAAGAAGAAAAAGATTTAAATGAAGAAGAGATTAGGGATTTGATTTTTGGGAGACGATAGCTCGAAATAAATTGCTCGAATTAAGATTAACTTCAAATCTATTTCTCGAGTAGATTTTCCTTTGAGAAAATAGTTAATAACAAACTAAATTTTACAATCCTGAGATTAGTTGAACAATTATGTTTCAGCCGAAGGCTATTTTATTAATTGCTTGGTATTATTTAAACGAAGTGCGCAAATTTCTTAAAACGGCTTTGTCCGGAATAGATTTTTAAAAACCGAAAATTAGTTATTCTCGAGGCAA
>CAZRXO010000045.1:0-3432 GCA_964604105.1 Candidatus Woesearchaeota archaeon
TTTATTTTAGTTAATAATTCTTTGGAATGTGGGACAGCCTGCGAAGCAGAATGTGTAGCAATATCACAACAATCCTTAAAAATAAATTAATCTCTAATAAATTATGGAACTAATAGCACTACTCTCATCAGGACAAAACACATGGGCACAAGTTTCTGGTTTAATGAAATTCGGAGAATGGGATAAAATAATTATTGTCGGAGATGATTTTGCAAAAACATTTACACACGACAAACCATTTGAATTTATCAAAGTAGATTTATCAAAAAGAATCAAAGACCTTCAAGAAGAATTCAAACAAAAACTAAAAGGAAAATTCGAAGGAATGGAAGTCGCACTTTCAATGGCATCTGGCGACGGAAAAGAACACATGGCTTTAATTTCTGCATTAATCAATCTTCCAATTGGAATTAGATTCGCAGCATTAACAAAAGAAGGGGTTATTGATTTGTAAAATGAAAACAGATAAAGTTTACTTTCATGGGAAAAAAGACCAAATAGAAAAACTAGAGAAAATTGTTGAAGCTCTTCCCGACGGAGCAGTCTATAATCCTTTTACAAATAAAGTAGATGATGAACTTGATGTAGAATTAGTTATAATTGGAACTGCAGAAATTTATCCAAGACATAATGGCCACCCTCTTGCAGTTAGAGTTCCAAATAAGGGAACTGCTTGTTTCAAATATGTAGATTTTGAACATAAGGGATTTAATTATAGAATTTGGTATTCAAGAGAAGAAAAGTTCGGACAATCTTAATCTCCAACTCCTTTTCCTTTCGCTCAAATTTCCTTAATCTTCAACTTCCCCATATCTTTCCCCAAAACCCAAGCCCGACTTCTTTCATGTGAATCCAAAACCTTTAATCTCGTCGCTGTTGCTAGTTTCTCAACAAAAATTTTCATTTCTTTATGAGTAGGCATTCTATCATAACCTAATCTTTCCCTCGCGAAACCTACAGACATAAATCCTTTTACCTCCACGAAATCTGCCCCACTTTTCCCAATCAACTTAGCATACTCTGCAACATGTTCATCATTCATATTCAAATCTTTAACAAGATTCATTCTGAATATTGTCCGACAACCCAAATCTTTTAACAAATCCAAACTCTCATTCAACTTTTCCCAACCATCTTTAAACTTACCCCTACAAATTTTATTATATAATTCTTTATTTCCAGCCATAACAGAAATATAAAGTTGTGTTGGCAATTGTTTTTTCTCAATCAACTCTTTAATCTTTTCAGGATACAAGCCATTTGTAACTAAAAAACTAGTTTTCCCTCGCTGTCGCAACTCAGCAATCAACTCCCCAAGTTTATCATAAATCATCGGCTCTCCACTTAAACTAATTGCAAATTGCATTGGCTCTTGCGCCTCTAAATATTTTTCTTGATTCGCCTTACTCATTTGTTTTTTCTTCCCTCGAGGATCAATCTTAAAACCCTGCAATAATTTTCTCTGAGCAAGAATACAACCATCAATAATATCTTTAGCAGAATCACTCTTCTCCAATTTATCTCCGAGATTCAATTCAATAGCCCTCCAACAATGCACGCATTTATTCGGGCACCACATCACAGCAGGAGTCATCTGACAACATCTATGGGATTTAATTCCATAAAATTTTTCCTTATAACAAACCCCCTCGTCGCGAAGACTTTTTTTAGTCCAACGACAAATTTGCACAGCAGAATGTTCACCAACAATTTCATAATGTTGTTTCTTCAAAACTTTCTGAACTTTTTTAGATATCATAAAAAAACAAGAAATAACTTGGTTTTAAAGTTTTAGAAAAAGCTAACAACCCAAAAAGCCATCAACACAGCAAGAGCAAATAAGAAGAACCAAGTTACAAACTTAAAAGATTTCTTTGCAGCATTTTCACTTTTAGTAATTCCTAAAACAGTCAAGTAAAAGAACCGCCCACCGTCGAAGATTCCAACAGGAAGCATATTAACCAAAGCAACACTCACGCAAATCAAAACAATCCACCAAAGCAAGTTGTAAACAAATTCACTAATTTCATAATTAGATTCATAATAAATATGCGAGTCTTTAAATGAGGACATTGCACCATAAACTTTTCCAATAATTCCTGGTCGCTCATTGTTCATAAAAGCAATTCCTAACCAACTTTCTCCAGCATTGTTAGGATGTTCCCCTAAGACAATCGAATATTCTGCCTCCGGAGTTTTAATCACAATCTCGTCGCCAGCACCATACTTATCCAATTCATTAATTAAATCATTTACCTCAACAATATTCACATCATTCACACCAACAATTGCTTTTCCAAAATCAGCATTTATTGCAGGTGCATCGTCATACAAAAGCAAAAACACTTCTCCGTCGTCAATAGCAATACTTTTCAACCCAAAATAATCAACCCCATTAATATTAATTTTATCCTCGCTGTTATCTAAAATTTCAGAAACTTCTTCAACAGAAGGATTATCTAACGCCACACCATTTACAGAAGTAATATTTTCCAGAAGAACAGGAGAATAAACATAGTCGTCAAATACAACCCCTGCAGGAACAAAGGCCATACTAAAAAATCCCCACATCACAAAAAAGAAAAATACTGCGGTCAAAACATTTGCAAAAGTTCCTGCCGCCAAAATCGCCATCTGTTTAAAATTACTCGCTTTCTCAAAACTTTTTTCATCTTGTTCTACAAAGGCCGCCAAAAATATCGGCAAGAAAAAAGGAAAAAATCCAAAGCCAGTTGACTTAACTTTCACACCATACCTTCTCATAAATATTCCGTGAAAAAATTCATGTGGAATTGCAACCAATGCTAAAATTAAAATCCACGAAGTAAAATAAAACGGAGGCAAACCCAAATTAGGAACAACCTTATCAATATATGGAATCAATGGCATTATCGGGGGAATCTTAATTGCTTGAACTATCGACGGCATTACAATATAAATATAAACAATTTTACCAAAAAGGTAAATTATTCCAGCCATCAAAACATAACCAAGTCCAATCGCGACATAACTCAAAAAGTCCAAACCTCTCTTATATTTTTTCCCAACATAATCAATTAATTTAACACCCCATTGCGCCTTGTACAAAAGCAATAAACCTTCTTTCCGAATATTCGCACGATTAACATAAAGAAAAATTCCCACAGCTAATGCAAACACAACCAAAAATATTAAATCATAAATAATAAATCCCATTTTTCTTTTTATCTAAAGGGATTTTTAGATTATAAATCTTTAGAATTATTTTTTCTTAATAGTTCTAAATGCTTTTTTTCCACACTTCCGACATTTAACTTTTCCTTCAAGAATTTTAATTGGCCGAGACCTAATTTTAGATTTACAATTTTTACAAACAAAAACATTCTTGAATAATCTGTTTTGCGCTTCAGGTATTTTAGCTGCCATGGTTAAATGAGATGAATATTCTTTTAA
>CAZRXO010000046.1:0-1734 GCA_964604105.1 Candidatus Woesearchaeota archaeon
TAGAATTGATAGATTTTTCGGTTAAGCCGAAAAATTAAATTGGGGTGCTATATAAACAATAATCCCCAATAAGTAGAATGAAAAAAGTGAACAAAGAAGTTCTCATTCATTCGCTAACAAGAGTTATCAAATGAAACAATGGTATGTTTATCTTCTTGAATGTCAAGATGGTTCGCTCTACACAGGTGTGACAAATGATATTGATATTCGGATGGAAGCGCATGCAAAAGGAAAAGGAAGCAAGTATGTTTATCAAAAAGGTTTTAAAAAACTCCTTCGAGCAAAACCATGCAAAGACAAATCCGATGCATGCAAGTGCGAATATGAAATTAAAAAACTTCCTAAAAATCAGAAGTTAAATTGGTTTGATTAATTTATCCCAAAATTTAAATAACTCCTTTCTCTTCTTAATTTATGCCCTTAATAAAAAGAATAGCTAAGAGAAATATTCGATTCACAATTATTTTCTTTGCTGTCTTCCTTGTGATAACCGCATCATACCTTTACCTATCTTATAACTCTGAAACAAATACTCTAAACACATCAATAAATATAATCAAAGATTCAATTAATCAAGGAATTTTCAACTCAATAAAACAAAATATTTCTGGAATGTATTTTCTTTTCACAGTGCAAGTGGTTTTATTTATTCTTTCTGTTTTATCTTTATTACTCGTTTTATGGCACACCTACCAACTTTATTTAATTCAATTAAAAAATGCATTAGTAGATTCTCTAACAGGAATTTATAATCGAAGAGCAGTATTTCATGAATTAAAAAATGAATTAAAGCGAGCCCAAAGATACAACCATCCAACAAGTGTGGCAATGATTGACATAGATTTTTTTAAAAAATACAACGACACATTGGGTCATGTTGCAGGAGATAAACTTCTAAAAAGATTCAAAAATATATTTGAAAAAATTGTTAGAGAATACGATGTTTTCGGGAGATATGGTGGAGAGGAATTTATAATTATTTTTCCCAGAACAAAGTTAAAAGATGCTGCAAAAGTTTGCGAAAGATTAAGAAACCACATAGAAAAATTAAGTTTTTATGGAGAATCAAAACTCCCGAACAAAAATGTAACTGTCAGCATTGGTGTCGCAGAATACAAAGGTAAGGGGAAAATAAAAAGAGAAATGATTATTGAAAGAGCAGACGAAAAATTATACAAAGCAAAAGAGCAGGGTAGGAATAGAGTTGTTAGTTAATTATTTAACAAGCGATTTTTTTTATTAAATCAACCATCGGGATTTTTTCTCCCCATTTAAAATAGATCTCCATGCAGATTGTTTCCCCATTGTACCTTTCCCAAACATAAGGGTCAAATATAGAACAAATTGGGGAATCTTTCCCATTTACACATTCTCCAAGAACAATCTCACTTTTTTCAGATATAATTGGGATAAAGAGTTTTCTTTGATCTGGGAGAATCATCTTAATATTTCTTATGGCACCCCCCCATTGATTAAAGAATAGGTATTTGTATGACATCTCCAATGATAATAATTTTCTTCATCTAAACTTTTTTCCCATTCACAATTAAATTTATTGGAAATTTCTTTTAATATCTCTAATTCGGGATTTGGCGTTGATGTTTGGAGAGAATTATCAAGATAATTGTATTGGTTTCCATAAACAATATTAATATTTTCACTATCTTTGATATTAGGACTTTTATAAGTTCGCCTGTCTCAAGAAAACTTCCCTACTTTAGTTCGTGAGAGAAT